>JAUNGB010000160.1 GCA_030524715.1 Eubacteriales bacterium
ATAGAGCCGTCAGGCTCTTAGAAGCCCATTACCTTTAGGTGATGGGTAGTTCACACAGGATTCTTGAAAGTCAATATCATCCCATGTGAGGGCAATGAGTTCCCCGCGGCGGCATCCGGTAAACATTGCAAGATAAAAGAAGAGCTTTAACTGCATACTTATATCATGCTCTGATTGATATTCCTGAACAAGGTAAGTGCTTCCTGCCTTGTCTTTTCTTTCTCTGGCTGAATACTCATAACAAAGAGACTTATCAAGAATATGTAAGAATATCTCTGCCTGTTCCGGTGTGAAGTACATTACTTTGTTATTGCCTGCTGCCTGACTGTCTTTCTTTAACTGCACCCGTTCCATCGGGTTACTGCTTATCAGATTCCAGCGCGTAGCCTGGGAAAGCATAGCAGAAAGAACCGCTGTATATCGTTTTACAGTCCCAAAAGACAAGGATTTTCCGTCTGCCGTCTGCGTTTTGGCTAAAGAATTGACATATTCTTGCAGAAAAAGCGGATTCAGATTTTCAAGAGTCATGTAGCCAAATGCAGAAATGAAGCGCTTAATTGCTCTTCTGGTGGTATCTAAAGTTTGAGGAGCTTGAGAAATCTCAGCACATTCTGTCAGATAGCGCTCAGAATATTCTTCAAAGGTCATTTTATTCCCTTTGGTATACTGTCCGGTTAAAACTTTCTTTTCAAAGTCAGCAGCAAAGGAATTAACTTCTTTCAAAATAGCCTTTTCGGTTTTGGCGTTTCCTTTGGCTGTGAAAAGCTCTGGGTGATAAGTTGTGTTTCTGGTGATTTTCTTTCCCTGGCTGTTATATCCACAGCTGACAGTAATCAAATAAGAATCTCCACGTTTTTTAATACTTGCCATAGTTGTACACCTTCCCTTCTTTTGGTAGAAAACGCCCGCAGAACGAACACCAGTTTATTTTGAATTTTAAGAAAAACCGCCTGGAAGCGGCAGCAGGCGGCGTATATGATTTTATAGTTCACAGTTATTCGATGAAGTCGGCGATTGTAATAATAAGTTCTGGGAAGATACCTACTGTTATAGGGGTATCAAAAGTGTATATTGCTGGCATTTCCTCTTTTTCATAGTGGTAAACAACTGTACATTTCTTTGCAGGGTCTACAATCCAATATTCTCTGACTTCTGCCTCTGCATACAATCCATTTTTAATGTTATAGTCCATCTTTCGGCTTGAAGGCGATACAATCTCAATCACCATATCCGGTGCACCTGTGCAACCGCGAGGAGTAATTTTATTTTTATCGCACACAACAATAATATCTGGCTCAACATAAGTAGTATCATCTGCGTGAAGATTTACCGCAACAGGCGCAGTAACTACTTTACAAGTACCTTTTTTTGATTTGATAAATTGATGAATTGCAGAAGATAATTCCATAGATAATTCTTGATGAAGCCAGGCAGGCGGAGCCATAGCATACAGCTTCCCGTCAATCAGTTCCGCTCTTTCACCCTCTGGAAGGTTCCAGTAGTCTTCTGCGGTGTAAATGCGTTCTCTTGGTAATGGCATAGCAAAACCCCCTTTGTTTTATGCCGCATTATTATAATCAACAACAGCAAATTCAGTTAATAAATCCTTTAGTTTTGATAAAATATTTTCGATTTTATCTAATGTAATTCCGTTAATATATTCTTCTCCACATTGTGTACATTTTGTACAAGGTACATTTTTAATAATAATATAGCAGCCATTATATTCTGACATATATGTTGTTGTTGTTGTCACAAGGTCTCCTTTACAAATAAAACATGTCATAATGTATCCCCCTTTCTGGTTTTATAATCTGATTCCCATTTATTAGAATCAGGATAATAAGCGGTTATAATCCATAATTTTTTTAAATCACTGCCAATTACGGTGTGAAGATATTTTTTCTTTATTGTAAAACCTAAAATTAAACAGCTTGGATATGGATAATCTGTGGGATATTGTTCTATAATTTCCCCATTCATAATACATGCCAATATATCCTTAATAGAAATATTACGTTGTTCCAAACGCCTGGCAGCATGCATTGTAATTTCAATGTTTTCAAGAGTACATATATTACGCAAAATCTCTATATTCAATTCTGTAGATTCTCCAGGTAATGGCATAAACAAAACCCCTTTCTATAAACTACATAGCCTTTTCTATGTCGTCAGCAGATTCTTTTTCAAAGTCATGTTCCATAATGTGCAGCAGGGCATGTTGGTATAAAATTATCTTTTTTTATGAGCCTTATATACCGAGCGAAGAGCTTCAAGGGTTTCGGGCTCTGTATCGGTTTTTTTTGCTCTATTTTTCAATATACTAAATTCATTATCAATTCGATTTCTCAAAAATTCATAAAAATCATCATATTCTTTCGCACTAACACGATATGTTACATTGGGGTCAGACTTTATGATAATATCAACATTTCCATCCAATGTATAAGGTGACTCATAGTTAAAATAATTATGAAGAAATTCATGGTAAAGAATATCTTGTTCTGTCTGATTTCTCCAGTATTCAATGTCAGGGTCAATCATAGGTACATCTTGCCCCAAAAGCCACTCTGAATTAATTTGTAAAGAATGGGCAATAGCTTGGAGAACAGGAAGTTTAGGCGTTGCTATAAGCCCTTTTTCATATCTTTGTATGGTAGATTTTGCTACCCCAATATCCTGCGCAATATCATCTAATGTATAGTTCCGAAAAAGCCTGGCTTGTTTAATTCTTTCTCCAATTTCCTTCACGTTCATAACATCACCCCTAATTATAATATATCACACAAAAATGCGTAGTGCAATATATAAAATTAAAAAAGAGAAAAAAAGTTGCGCTATGCTATTGACATATCTGTTGCATAATGCTACAATTCAAACTAAAGGAGGGACAATATAATGATAAATACCAAAAAAATTAAAGGCCGTCTTGCTGAATTGGGATTAACTCAAAGAGATGTTGCTCGGGCTTTAGGTATTGCACAGCCTACAGTAAACCAAAAAATTAATAATATTCGTCCAATGAACTTAGACGAAGCAAAAAAATTGGCTATTTTACTAGACTTAAAAGTCGAGGAATTTCAGACATATTTTTTTATCCAATAGTTGCATTATGCAACCTTGAATTTAAAGGAGCGTGATTCAATGGCAACAATACCGGAAATGCTGACACTCAGACAGGCAGCAGCCAAAACAGGGCTTTCTTATGATTATCTGAGAAAGTTGTGCTTACAGAAAAAGATAATCTTTGTAAAAGCTGGTAACAAGTATCTCATCAACATGGAAAAGCTTACTGCTTTCTTAAACGGTGAGGACGTGACAGCGGGGAGAAAAACACTGATTCATACAGAACGTTTTACGGGCCGTATCCGCAAGGCAGAGGGAAAGGAGGAATAGAAGATGCAGAAAGAAAAGAAGCCTGCTGCCGCTTCTGCACTCCTGCGCTTTCTGGTGGCGGACATGCTGCCGAAGGGAAAAGAGAACGCAGTCAGCACAGCATACCTTTACAAAGCACTGGGTTTTACAGATGCCAGAAGCCTTCAGACAGAAATTGCCAGGGAAAGAGAGACGGGCGCTGTGATTCTCTCCACCTGTCAGGACGGCGGCGGATATTATCTGCCAGGAAGCGCCGCAGAGGTGAAAGAGTTCATCGGAACGCTGGAGAGCAGAGTAAAGAACACCTTTCTTGCGCTGCGCTCAGCGCGCCGATGGCTGCGGCAGCAGGAAGGTGGCACAGTATGAATGAAGCAGCACCATGCCGCGAAACGCTGCTGCAAAGCATCCATCCGAAAATGCACTTAACCAAAGCTTTCTTTCTGCGGGTGTATGGTTATGAAGTATCAACATCAGGCCTTGCAGTAATCAGTTTTTGAATAAATCAGAATGTGTACCAGTTCTAACTAATATCAATTCATCATCTGTCGTTCTGTAAATCAATAACCAATCTGGAGAAATAGGACATTCTCTGTGGTTTGTATAGTTCCCTTTTAAATCATGGTCTCTGTTTTGAGAAGGTAAAGGTGCCGGAATTCTTAATATATTAACAACTGCATATAGCTTGCTTAAGTCATAATTACGTTTTTGGCACAATTTTAAATCTTTATTGAATTTTGTAGTTGTGGATAATTGCAGCATCTTTAACCCTCCAGAAGTGTATTAAAAAAATCTTCTGTAGAACCCTTGAAATGCTGTCCAGTTCCATTTTCGACCATATTATCAGCTTCTTTTATAGCTTCTATAGTTTCATCATTCAATTCGTATTCTTCGGCAGTTATTCCTTGCAAATATGCTATAACATATCCAATTTTATAATCTGGTACAGCATTTAATAATTGAATTGCACGTTCTCTATTACTCATTTTTTATATCCTCTTTTTCTATTTTTTCTTCGATTGCTTGAACAACAAAAACATTAAAACTTTCATAGCCTAACTTTTTAGCTTTCAAAATAGACTTTTACAGTTTTTTTACCATCTGAAATGTAAGGTTCAGAATGAACTACTTCGGGTATTATCATCTAAAATCATAAAAGGATACATCATAATAAATTCCTCCAATTTTATTCGTTCAGAAAGTTTGCGATTGTGATACTGAGTTCTGGGAAGATGCCTACTGTTATAGACATATCAAAAGTGTATATTGCAGGTATCTCTTCTTTTTCATAATAATAAACTGTAGTGCGTTCTTTCACTGGGTCTACAATCCAGTATTCCCGCACCCCAGCTTCTGCATATAAGTTGTGTTTGGTATAGTAATCTATCCGACGGCTTGAAGGTGATACAATCTCAACTACCATATCCGGCGCCCCTGTGCAGCCACGGTCTGTCAGCTTGTTCTTGTCACAAATAACTGCAATATCTGGCTCAACATAGGTGGTATCATCTGCATGAAGGTTCACAGCGAAGGGAGCGGTATAGACTTCGCAAGTTTTCTTTTTTGATTGAATATGAGTGAGAATATCGTGAGCAAGGTAGGTGGAGATTTTTTGATGAATTCTCATAGGCGGAGCCATAGCATACAGTTTCCCACCAATCAGTTCCGCTCTTTCCCCTTCTGGAAGGTTCCAGTAGTCTTCTGCAGTGTAAATATGTTCTTTTGGTAATGGCATAAACAAAACCCCTTTCTATAAGCTACATAGCCTTTT
>JAUNGB010000161.1 GCA_030524715.1 Eubacteriales bacterium
CATATTTATAAGCTTTCCGGTGAAAAGTTTGGATTTTATTTAAGTTTGGATTTCTGAGAGTATGGGGGGATACGGATGACGGCAGTTCATACGACTCTCTTACCTTATCAGCATATTTCTTGATCAGCTTCTGTACATTGCGTACGGTCATGTGCTTCACCGTCCCTCCGATAACCGTATAAACAAATGGAACATCTGCATTTCGTTCGGGATGAAATTCTTTCATGTACTGCCTGATCAGGGCCGATGTTTTAGAATCGACAAACAGACATCTTTCCTTATTCCCTTTTCCATGGACGCGGATCTTCACGTTATCATAATCAACACAGACATCCCTGACGTTTAAGGATACAAGCTCCGCTACCCGCATTCCACTGTCGTAAAGAATGCACATGATAACCGTGTCCCGAAGCCCCTTCCTTGTGTTTGCCGGCTTGCTAAGCAGTACGGCAAGGGCATCCTCATCCTCAATGACCGGCTGCCGTTCTTTAGGCTCACTATAGTATGGCACCTGTCCTATGGAGAAGGCATACTGTTGGAGGCTTACATCCCTGGCTGAAGCGTACCCTACATATGATTTTACCGCTGCAAGTTTATTGTTTACGGTTCTCTTCTTCAAGTCCATGACATCATGAAGGTAATTCCGGTAATCCAGTAAAAAGTCATAGGTACAGTCTTTAAATTCAAACTTGTTTGATGGAAGGGCCGCGACATTGTTTACATAGTTCCGAAATGTTTTTAAGCCCTGCTTATAGGTAGTAAAGGTATGCTTTGACCCGCCTTTTTCCTTAGGGATATATACATGGAGAAAATCATATGTCTTACTGAAAAACAGCACATCCTTTCTGCTCATCTGCGCATCACCTCCGGTATGACCCGGCCGATGACCGTATCTTTTTCCCGTATTGTCCGCGCAGACTCCTTTGTATAATGGTAATAGTAATAACTCTCGTCAAAACTCTTATGGCCGAGAAACTTACTGATATATGGAAGCATGTGTTCAAAATCCAACCCTTGTGCCCGCCACAGATCAATCCGCTTCACGACATATGCGTGGCGCAGACAGTGGGTTGTCGGGTTTCTGTCACAACACTCTGAAAAGGATGTCTCCAACCATGACTTGCGGAACATACGGCTTACACTTCCATAGCTGATTGGCTTATCTGGATCTGTTCCGGGAAAAAACCAGGCGGGATCATAGCCCAGATCAGCCTTGATATAGGAAACGTATTCCCTGCAGAGTGCAGTCATGTCCTCCGATAAATATACCAGCCGATCCCTGTTTCCCTTCCCATCAATAATACAGATGGTACCTGCTTCCAGGTCAACATTTTCCATCGGCAGGAGACATGCCTCGGAAGCACGCAGACCGTCAAGGTAGATCAGCCTGAACAGGACTGGATATTCATTTGCAACCCGCTTTGTATTCCGGTTCCCTTTTTTCGGCCTGTAAGCATCAATCCTGATAAATAGCTCTGATATTTCCTCGCCCGTTGGCAGGTGGATTACGGCTTTGGGATATCTCACATTTAATGGAGGGATATAACTCGCTATTCCAAGTCCGTTCAGATATAGGGAATACTGCCGTATGACGCTAACCCTTGCTGCAAGGCATTTCATACCTTCGCTGTCGCGCTTTTTCATCCAATCTCTAACGGTTTCCTGTGACAGTCCTTCCTTACCATAACTGTGTTCGGCCCAATAAGCATCAAAGCTGTACATCCATTTTGACTCATTATAATACTTATATCCAAGAGATTTTTTCTCCTGGATAAAACCGTCTATCCATCCGGCAATGCTGCTCTTGTACGTGATTTTTTCAGTCATGCCGATACCTCCCTTCCAACAACAATCCTGTTTCCGCAAGGGAAAGCGGGCACAGCTTCATGCGTTCCGCATCAAGCAGCGTATATTTGTGCACGCTGCTTGTGTCTGAGTGGCCGAGCAGTTCTGCCGTCTCCACGATGGAAGCGCCGCTTTTCAAAGTAGACGATGCAAAGGATTTTCTTGCAAGGTGGGTCCTTCCGGTAGACAATCCAGCCCGTTCCATGGCATTCCTGCATGCGTAACGCCCAACTGGGCCATATGGGGCCTTCAGCTTCAAAAAAAGTTCTCTAAAACCGGTATCTTTTTGCCTCACTTCTTTGATGTATCGGTAAATCTGATTTCCCATTTTTGTGCTCATGGGATGTAAATGCTCAACTCCGGTCTTTTTCTGGATAATCCGGATGCTCTTTTGCTTCCAGTCTATATCCGTAACCCTGAGTCTGGCAACATCACAGGAACGAAGCCCCGTTTCTTTAAGAAGCATGAGCATTGCGGCATCTCTCAGCTGCAGCGGTGTTTTTGCATCTTCACAGTATGTCTCTATGGCAGACATGTCTTCATCAGACAAAACCTCAACGATCACTTCCCTGCCTGCAGCGCCATGGGGAAGTGCGTAATGCGTGCCTGTTGGGACGATCCCATTCATTTCAAGAAAGATGAGGAACTTTCTTACCCTGCTGTTATAAGCATTTTTGGCTTCCGGGGTTTTATGCCTGCAGTCCCAGGCATTGTACTCCTTGACCAGCCTTGGTGTTATCTCATCAAATGCTCCAATTCCAGCAGATGCAATAAAGCTGCAAAAAGATACAGCACAGACGCGGTACATTTTTATTGTGTTTTCTTTCCATCCTTCCTTTTCTTTCGTTGACAAAAAAGCTTCTATCCATTCCATGCTCCACGAAGGGAGCCTGTCAAACATGTTTTCCCTATGTTTCCACCAGTGCGAAGGCATTAAAGCTCCCTCGCGGATATAGTCATCATACATTTCATATGTACGGCGTGCCATAAGGATCCCTTTTTTGAAAAGACGTTTTCCCTCTTCCTGAAACCACACTTCTACTGTAGTCCGATCATACCGCAATCCCTCCCTGTCAAGAAAAAGGAAGAGCAGTGTCAGATGATACGGAACACTATCCGTGACAGTGCGGCTGTAGCCAGACTTTTTCAGCTGGTCCGTGAAATCCGTAATAGTCTCGTAAAACTCATCCGCTGAGATCCCTCCGCAGTTTTTCTGGACGGATGTGATAATTCCATTGGCGGAAGCCGATAAATCTGATAAGCGGGAGGTCTTGTCGGATTCAGTGTAATGCATATATAAAGAAAGGCCCTTGGGACATTTCCCGACAGTGTTCATGTATTCAAGGAAACAAACTACCAGCCCCTCGTTTATTTTGAAGGCCCTCGACGATTCCCGCAGAAAAGAATTGTAGTCATCCAGGATGTCATACCCGATGTCACCGTGACTCTCTGCGCCATTATACTGTGCAAAACAGCAGAACTGCGTTACTACGTGCCGGATATTCTTCAAATGTATAGCCGTATAATTTCCGGTCAACTTGATTTCGTCAAGGTATTCATTGATGACTGCCAGAAATGTTTCCGACGGTTGTGCATAGATCGTGAGATGATTTCCCAAAACCCTGCCATATTTATAGACATCATTCAGCCGAAAGATAGTCATTTTATATGGTTGTTTAAGATACCCCGGAACGCTTGAATCACACCATTTAAGAGCATGTTCAGTTGAAAATGTTTGTCCTTCCCGGTTAACCAGGGCGCAGGAGATATCATCAATACATTTCCTGCTTATTGCCATCATCCTAGGACCGTACCTGTACCTTTCCAAGGTAGACAGCACAATTTCTGCATTGGTTTTAAAGTTTACCATGTTAGATTCTCCTTTCAAAAAAGTATACTAACATGGTACACCCAACCGGGATTTTATACGAACTTTTTCAGGCAATGCCCCTGTAAAAATAAGGTGCCAAAGGAATTAAGTTCGTATAAGAGCAGGGTTCGTATAAAATGTCCCATCTTTTCCCATAAATGCGGATGATTTCTTCCTCGGAAATGGCAGTATCTGTACTCACTAGTACCAGCCAGTCCTTCCGTTTGCTCTTATTGCGGACGAATACTAACTTTGCCGGGATGCTTTCTCCGTCCTTTTCTATCTCCACAAGTACGGATAGAAGGTATCGGGAACGTCCCCTGCGTTTCTTGTTGCGGGAATAGATCTCCTTGACGTTGAGCCTTTCACCCTGGTATCTGTATTTTGTCTTGCTTTTTTTCATCATGGCTATCGTGTCAAGGTGCTCCTGTTTTTTCAGTTCCAGTATGGTTTTAGGCGATGAAAACCAGCTGTCGAACAGGACATATTTTGCTGTGATGCCCGCACACTGTGCGGAATGGATCAGTTCCACCATGACGTCCGTGGCCTTACGCCGTGACTGGAGGCGTCTTCTTCCTGCAAGGGAGCGGCCATCATACTGCTTTCCCGCACAGAGCAGGTTTTTGTCCTCTGCTGCCGAAAGCAGGCTATAGCTGATCGGGATGAAGGAATTCCCGTCCGACCATCCCAAAGTGAGCATCCGGAATCCGGATCTGTATTTCATGGAACAGTGGTCGAAGACCCTGGCAAGCATCTCTACCTTTTTGGAACGGGAACGGTCAAACAAACTGTCATCAACGATAAAAACATCCTGCCGCTTTTCGTTAGTAAGCGGCTTCATGAAACGGCAGATGATTTCGCTGGAAAGGAGTACCGTGAAGCGCTGCCAGTTGACTCTTGCGTCGTTCATGAAACGGTAGATGGTATTTTTTGAAAAGCCCCTTCAAATGTACCAGTCTTCATCTGCATATAGATACTCCTATCAGAAAACATCATGCAGAAGAGATACCGAAAGATATCCATGACCGGAATGCCTTTTTCCTTTCCGGCATTACACTTGAAAAGCAGGCGGCTAATGTGGAATCTTTTCGTTACTATTCACGGGAGGGGGGAAGGCATTTCCGTTTCAACTTTGCCAGAAT
>JAUNGB010000060.1 GCA_030524715.1 Eubacteriales bacterium
TCTTTGCCATGCCCTTCTTTGTGTTTTTAAGTTTCGTCATGTTATAGTTCCCCTTTCCTTAATATAACTATTTCTTTTTGGGTAAAGATTCCTAGACATAATCTGTCCGTTATGGATAATATAGTTCTTTTCGGCCGGTTTGTCAAGAGAATTGGATGAAAATTTTACGATTTTTTTAAATTTCCTGAAATGGAAATTTTATCATTTTCTTTCTCCCGCCCTGGCAGAAACTATATTTAGTTTCTGTCGCCCGTACCAGTCCGCTCTGAACACAACATCATGTATTCATAGTCAATTCTCCACTATATTTCTCATGTTTTCCGGTGTATCCAATGCGTGGCCGGAAGTTTTCCTTCTTTATAATATGTCTCCGATTTTGCATTGCCCTCCGACAGGACCGCTCATCCGGGAATCAGGTTTCTATTGCCTCATATTCATTGATCATCGATACAGCTTCTCAGATATATTACAACATTTAATAATTTGTGCCCTTACTGCCGCTTCATACTTTCAAGCATAAGCAGAATTTTTCTGTGTCTCACCGATACGCAGAACGGTGCAGGCCTGCCATCCTGTATGAGTGCCACAGTAAATTCATTTTTTAGTTGTATCTCTATATCCTATCTTTGTCTTATCCTGTATCTCTTTTCCAGACTCGCTCACGAATCTTGGTGCGGGATTCGGGTCATCTATGCTGACATAATCCCAACCCGAATCCCTGCACATCTGATATACTTATTACTTCTATGCTTATTACTTCTATACTTATTGCTTCTTTATATTACTGCATTACTGCTTTTCTCTTATTTCACATAAACCTTATCCAGATGCCAGATATCGTCTACATACTCCTGGATGGTTCTGTCTGAAGAGAACTTGCCGCTGCATGCTGTATTGAGGATAGCCATCTTAGCCCAGCGTTTTTCATCGCGGTATGCTTCTTCGATCTTCTTCTGCGCTTCTGCGTAGGATCGGAAGTCTGCCAGAATGAAATACTGGTCTGCGCGGTCGCAGTTCTTTGTATATAATAAGGAATCATACAGGTCGCGGAACAGCTCCGTATCATTGGAGAAGGTTCCGTTGATCAACTGCATCAGCACTTTACGGATATCGCCGTCTGTATTGTAGATCACAGTCGGATCGTAGCCGCCGTTGTTTTCGTAGTTGATGACCTCATCGGAGCTTAAACCAAAGATCACTGCGTTTTCTGCGCCGACCTCTTCTACGATTTCCACGTTCGCGCCGTCCATGGTTCCGATGGTGATCGCGCCGTTGAGCATGAACTTCATGTTACCGGTACCGGAAGCCTCTTTACTTGCAGTAGAAATCTGCTCGGATACATCTGCTGCCGCAAAGATCATCTCTGCATTGGATACGCGGTAGTTCTCAATAAATACAACCTTCAGCTTGCCGTTAATGGAAGCGTCGTTGTTCACAACGTCCGCTACTGCATTAATCAGCTTGATGATCTTCTTTGCACGGTGATAGCCAGCGGACGCCTTAGCGCCGAAGATAAAGGTTCTCGGATAGAAATCCATCTCCGGATGCATCTTGATCTGGTCATACAGGTAAATAACGTGCAGGATATTCAGAAGCTGACGTTTGTACTCATGAAGTCTCTTAACCTGAACGTCGAAGATAGAACGCGGATTTACCTCTACTCCGTTGTGCTCCAGGATATATTTTGCAAGGCGCACCTTGTTCTGATATTTGATATTCATGAATTCCTGCTGCGCTTTTTCATCATCAGCATAAATTGCAAGCTTCTTAAGCTGCGGAAGGTCTGTAACCCACTCAGAACCAATATGGTCTGTGATCCAGTCTGCAAGAAGCTGGTTTCCATGAGCAAGGAAACGTCTCTGGGTAATACCGTTTGTCTTGTTGTTGAATTTCTCCGGCATCATCTCATAGAAATCTTTCAGAGTTTCTTTCTTCAGGATTTCTGTATGAAGCTTTGCAACACCGTTTACAGAGTAGCCTGCAACGATTGCAAGATTTGCCATCTTAACCTGACCGTCATAAATAATTGCCATGTTTTTGATCTTTTCATAGTTTCCAGGATATTTAGCCTGTACTTCAATAATGAAACGACGGTTGATCTCTTCGATGATCTGGTAAATACGCGGAAGCAGTCTGGAAAACAGCTCGATAGGCCATTTCTCCAAAGCTTCTGCCATAATGGTGTGGTTGGTGTATGCGCAGCACTTTGTAGTAACTGCCCATGCCTGATCCCATCCAAGGCCCTCTTCGTCCATAAGGATACGCATCAGCTCTGCTACCGCTACGGTCGGATGTGTATCGTTCATCTGGAAGGTTACCTTCTCATGAAGCTTTGTGATATCGTCATGGCTCTTTTTATATTTTGCAATTGCTGCCTGCAGGCTGGCAGATACAAAGAAATACTGCTGTTTCAGACGCAGTTCCTTACCTGCATAGTGGTTATCGTTAGGGTAAAGAACCTCTACGATGTTGCGGGCAAGGTTTTCCTGCTCAACGGCCTTATGATAATCGCCCTTGTCAAAGGAATCCAGACCGAAGTCTACGATCGGCTCTGCATCCCAGATACGGAGAGTATTTACGATCTTGTTGTTGTATCCAACGATCGGCATATCATAAGGAACTGCTTTTACCGCCTGATATCCCTCATGGATAAATTTATTCTCGCCCTTGACCGGATCATATTCAACTCTTACATATCCGCCGAAATGTACTTCTTTTGCGTATTCCGGACGGCGCAGCTCAAACGGATATCCGTTCTTCAGCCAGTTATCCGGAACCTCTAACTGGAAGCCGTCCTTGATCTGCTGTTTGAACATACCGTAACGGTAACGGATACCGCAGCCATACGCACAATAGTTCAGGGTTGCAAGAGAATCCAGGAAACATGCTGCCAGACGTCCCAGACCGCCGTTTCCAAGGGCCGGATCCGGCTCCTGGTCTTCGATCACATTAAGATCAAGTCCCAGCTCGTCAAGAGCTTCCTTAACCTCGTTGTACGCAGTAAGGTTGATCAGATTGTTTCCAAGTGCGCGGCCCATCAGAAATTCCATGGACATGTAGTAAACAATCTTCGGATCCTGTTTTTCATAGGCCTTCTGTGTTTCCAGCCAGTTATCAATGATAACGTCTTTAACAGTGTAGCTTACTGCCTGGAAGATCTGCTCCTGTGTTGCTTCCTCTAAAGTTTTGCGGTAAAGAAACTTTACATTTTCTTTTACGCTCTCTTTAAATGCTTCCTTCTTAAACTGCTTATCAATCATTCCTTGTCCTCCTAATAATTCAGGAACTTTCCTATAAACGGGAAACTCCCATGGTTACCTTTTCTTTATTGATATTCCAATCCTTTACATAACCGTCGGTTTCGCCCAGAATTACCTTTTCTGCAAGTACCTCTGCCATAATCTCATCCTGATGCTTTTTCATAAGATCGATGATCTTATCATTATCTTTTACGTAAATGCAAATCTTATCCATCACCTCAAAGCCGGCTTCTTTTCTCATAGTCTGTACCTTGCTGATGATTTCACGGACAAAACCTTCTTCAATTAATTCCGGAGTCAGGTTGGTATCCAGAACAACTGATGTTTCATTGTTGCTTTCTGTTACATAACCCTCTGTCTGCGCTGTCTCGATAAGTAAGTCTTCCTCCGCTAAATCTACTTTATTTCCATCGATATCCAGTGAAAGGACACCTGTAGATTTCAATTCTTTCATTGCCTTGCTGCCGTCGATCTCGGAAAGAGCCTTGCGGATGCCTCCTAAAAGCTTACCGTATTTCGGCCCTACTGTACGCAGCTGCGGCTTGAAGCTGTAGGAAATAAAGGATTCTACATCATTTGCAAATTTTACTTCTTTTACATTCAGCTCGTCTGCAATGATATCTGTAAAGAATTTGTCCATTTCCTTTTCTGCTTTTACATACATAGTTCCGATGGGCTGGCGGTTCTTGATGTTTGCCGTATTTCTGGCAGCACGTCCGAGAACTACGATTTCCAGCAGCTCTTCCATATTTGCTTCCAGCTCCTTGTCGATCCATTCTTCCTTCACCGTCGGGAAGTCGCACAGATGGATACTTTCAGGAGCATCTTTATCGATGCTTCTTACAAGGTTCTGGTAAATATCTTCTGTCATAAACGGAATCATCGGCGCTGCAGTCTTTGCCACAGTGACCAATGCCGTATACAAAGTCATGTATGCGTTGATCTTATCACTCTCCATGCCCTTTGCCCAGAAACGCTCACGGCTTCTTCTGACATACCAGTTGCTCATTTCATCCACAAAATCCTGCAGCGCTCTGGCGCTTTCCGGGATCCTGTAGTTTGCAAGATTATCGTCCACTGTCTTTACCAGGGAATTCAGCCTGCTCAAAAGCCACTTGTCCATTACCGGGAGCTTTTCATAGTCCAGAGTATATTTTGTCGCGTCGAATTTGTCAATATCTGCATACAAAACAAAGAACGCATAAGTATTCCAAAGGGTGTTCATAAACTTACGCTGTCCTTCCACTACGGCCTTGCCATGGAAACGGTTGGGCAGCCACGGAGCGCTGTTAATATAGAAGTACCAGCGGATCGCGTCTGCGCCGTACTTCTCCAGCGCGTCAAACGGATCAACGGCATTTCCCTTGGATTTGCTCATCTTCTGTCCGTTTTCATCCTGTACATGCCCCAGAACGATAACATTCTTATACGGAGCTTTGTTAAAGATCAACGTAGAGATCGCCAGCAGGGAATAGAACCATCCTCGCGTCTGGTCTACCGCTTCCGAAATAAAATCTGCCGGGAACTGCTGCTCGAACAGGTCTTTATTTTCAAACGGATAATGATGCTGTGCAAAAGGCATTGCGCCGGAGTCAAACCAGCAGTCGATTACCTCGGGAACACGATGCATTTCTTTGCCGCACTTGGGACATTTAATAGTCACCGCGTCAATATACGGGCGATGAAGCTCAATATCATCCGGGCAGTTGTCGGACATGGATTTCAGTTCTTCCCTGCTTCCGATGGAATGCATATGCCCGCAGTCGTCGCATACCCATACGTTCAGAGGTGTTCCCCAGTAACGGTTACGGCTGATGCCCCAGTCCTGGACGTTTTCCAGCCAGTCGCCGAAACGTCCCTTGCCAATGCTCTCCGGAATCCAGTTGATGGTATTGTTATTGCGGATCAAATCTTCCTTTACGGCTGTCATCTTGATGAACCAGGATTCTCTTGCATAGTAGATAAGCGGGGTATCGCATCTCCAGCAATGAGGATAGCTGTGCTCAAACTTCGGAGCGTCATACAGAAGCCCTCTGTCCTCCAGGTTCTGAAGGATCGGCATATCTGCTTTTTTACAGAAGGTTCCCGCCCAGTCTGTTTCCTCGGTCATCTCGCCCTTTTCATTTACAAGCTGTACAAACGGCAGTCCGTAGCGGCGTCCGACCTGCGCGTCGTCTTCGCCGAAGGCTGGCGCGATATGAACGACGCCGGTACCGTCTGTCAATGTTACGTAATCTGCGCAGGTCACATAGAAAGCCTTCTGTGTAACCTTTGCAAAGGTAAACAGCGGTTCGTATTCTTTAAATTCCAGATCTTTTCCCGTATAGGATTCAAGGATCTCCACATCCTCGCCCAGTACCTTTTCCACAAGGGCATGAGCCATGTAGTAAACCTTCTCATCCTTCAGATTCTTAACTTTTACATATTCTTCTCTCGGGTTTACGCACAATGCGACGTTGGACGGCAATGTCCACGGCGTCGTCGTCCATGCCAGGAAATAAGCGTCCTCTCCTGCCACCTTAAAGCGCACTACTGCAGAACGTTCCTTTACGTCCTTATAGCCCTGCGCTACCTCGTGGCTGGAAAGAGGCGTCCCGCACCTTGGACAATATGGCACGATCTTATAGCCCTTATATAAGAGTCCTTTTTCCCAGATCTGTTTCAGCGCCCACCACTCAGATTCAATATAATCATTATGGTAGGTTACATATGGGTGATCCATATCCGCCCAGAAACCAACGGTATTGGAAAAATCCTCCCACATCCCCTTGTATTTCCAGACGCTTTCTTTACAATGGTTGATAAACGGCTCCAGACCATACTGCTCGATCTGTTCCTTGCCGTCCAGGCCAAGCATTTTCTCTACTTCCAGTTCAACAGGAAGACCGTGCGTATCCCAGCCAGCCTTACGCGGAACCATATATCCTTTCATGGTACGGTATCTGGGGATCATATCCTTAATAACACGGGTCAGTACATGGCCGATATGCGGCTTGCCATTTGCTGTAGGCGGACCGTCATAAAAGGTGTAAGTCTCGCCGTCTTTGCGGTTTTCCATACTTTTTTCAAAGATATGGTTTTCTTTCCAGAATTTTTCAACTTTTTTTTCACGATCCACAAAATTCAGGTTCGTGTCTACTTTCTGGTACACAGCTTTTCCCTCCTAAATTTATATTTTCAAGACTCGCCGCAAATCTTGGTGCGGGAGTCATCTTACCTCTGATATATCCGTCAGATTCTTCCGGATATTTTTACTTCACAGGAAACCGCTTTGTTCTCAGAACAACACGGAGTACTTTCCTGTGAAATAAAAAAGCTTCCGTCCGTAAAAGGACGAAAGCATATTTACACATTCGCAACCACCTGTTACAACATACGGGCATACTATTGCCGATACATGCTCCCTGTAACGGTGGAATTACCGTCAATTCCTACACACACCTGCTGCCTTTCCATTGGGATCCATTGGGGTCAGGATGCTTTTCAGAAATGAAACTCCGGAGTGATTTTCTGCTGAACCTACTCGCACCGGGCTTCCACCTCCCCCGGCTCGCTTTGCCTTTCAGACACAGCATACTGTCTCCATCACAGTCTTTTTCATATTTCGTGTGTTGCTTTATTATAAGGGCTTGAAAATCTATATGTCAAGTGTTTTTTTTCATAAGCGATATCTGATGATTTGCCATTACTGTTCAAGACTTGCGAGCGAGTCTTGGTGCGGGATTCGGGTCAGCTACGCTGACATAATTCCAAACCGAATCCCTGCACATCCTCACGGAACGTATATCAGATGTGGGATTAAATCCCGCCACTGATACAAATTTGTTAATCACCGCCTATAGCGGCGGGAGTCATTCCACATCTGATATATAGAAATTTAATAAGTCAGGGAGTGGCTTTCAAATAAAAATGATGTTATAATTATCTGCGAAAGCGGAAATAATTTACAGGTAAATAGTAATTACTTACGAATTACTTACAAATGAAGGGTTGTTGAATATGTTTAGAAAAAAATTTTTACGTCTGGCGGTCTGCGCCGTCCTTTGTACATGTATGCTGACCGGCCAGCCATATGGCCTTTATGCGGCCTCAGATACTTCGGCGTCAGACACTTCCGGCACGGGAACGGCTGCCGCCACGCCCACGCCGGAGAACCATACGCAGGCTTATAATGAAGCGGCAGATACCGATGCAATAGAAGGATGGCCCGAAGGTCCTAAGATCGAAGCGGAATCCGCCATTCTTATGGATGTGGTCACCGAAGCGGTCTTATATTCCAAGAATGCGGACAAACAGCAGTATCCCGCCAGCATTACCAAGATCATGACCGCTCTCTTAGCCTGTGAAAATCTTGATATGAACGGCAGTATGGTCGTCTCCGAAAGCGCCGCTTACGGTATTGAACCGGGAAGTTCCACAATCTATGCAGAGACGGACGAACAGCTTACTTATGAACAGGCAATGATGGGGCTTATGCTGGAATCAGCCAATGAAATGGCTCTCGCCCTTGCGGAGGAAACCTCCGGCTCCACCAAGAAGTTTGTCGAACTTATGAACCGGCGCGCCGCACAGTTAGGATGCACCAACACGCACTTTAACAATCCTAACGGATTGCCGGATGAAACCCACTATACCACGGCAAATGATATGGCAAAAATCGCAAAAGCGGCCTGGTTTAATCCTCTGTTCCGTAAATTTGTCACAGAGGACTACTATGAAATTCCGCCTACAAATAAGCAGCCTGAAACGAGATACCTTTTAAACCACCATAAAATGATGGCAGGCCGGGAATATGCTTATGACGGTGTTCTCGGAGGAAAAACCGGATACACGGATGTTGCAGGAAGCACGCTGGTCACCTACGCCAAAAGAGGAAACACGATCTTAATGGCCGTTGTTCTGAAATCCATAAACGGAGCTTATTCCGACACTGCCGCGCTTCTGGATTACGGATTTAACTGTTTTGAGAAAAAAGACCTGAATCTGGACAAAGAACCTGTTCCTGTAAAGAACCTGCCCTCTGAGAAATATATCCTCAAAAATTGCGGGAACACCTTCCCCTTCTACTATCAGAGACGGGTTTATGTTACGGTTCCCGTAGGAACAGATGTCTCAAGCCTTGCAAAAAGACAGGCCGTGCTCTTTAACTCCGTGGGCCCGCTCCGTATGAAAAGCAAATATTACTTCAATAAACAAATGGTCGGATGGGGAATGCAGTACGAAAGGAGTATCCTTACGGATCTCCTTCTGTAGATAATCGAACTGCCAGGGAAATGCTTACCTGGCAGTTCGATTTTTCTCTGATTTCTCTGTTATTTTTCTTTGATTCTTCTCTGGTTTTTCTTCGGTTTTTCCTTGATTCTTCTTTAATTTTTCGCTGCTCTTTCCCTGAATTTTCTCTTGCAGTTCAGTTTTGCCGCTTCATTTTTCTTTTCAGCCGGAGAGATTCCCGCTTCTGACGGATTTCCTCCACCTCTTCTGTCCCTATAAGCTTTATTGTCTTTACCGCATAAAAATTTTCGTCCTCACTCTTGCGTATTCTGACCTTTCCTTTTACGTAGCCATGCTCCGCACATACGGAAACACTGTAATAATTCTTGGAATTATTGGTAAACCAACGGATCTTCCTCTTTGCCGGACAGCCGCACAAGGGACAGCGAGTGCTGGTAACCTCTCTGTCTTTCATTACCTTTTCTTTATTTACAAACTCTCTGGAAACATATTTATCATAGGTGGGATAGGAAATATGGATCTCATCCCTTTTCCTTTTGGGATTCTGATAAACATCTATAGAAGAATTGGGGAATATCCAGGAAGGCTCGATTTTCGTAAGCACCTGCGCCGTATAATATGCGTCCGCCAGCGCCCTGTGAAAACCAAGCGTCTTCTCAATTCCCAAATAGTCAATGGCAAATTCCAGGGATCTTCGTGTTTTCCTGTCCTCATAACGGATGCTGAATAATTTCTGTACATCATAATAAGTGACAGGACCGGGAAGCAAAGACAATATCCCATAATAATTCATATTTCTCTGGAGCTCCATTACATCCTGATTTCCCCATGTAAAAAAAATCCATTCTTCCCCGCACCAGTCCATAAATTCCTCTGCCGCCCGGGTAAAAGGAATCCCTTTCGCAAGGTCCTTATAATCCACATGAATCACATCATGAATACTGTCATGGATCCAGTTATACACCTTAGGCTTAATCAGTGTCTGGAAGTTATCCACAATCTCCATGTCTTCATTCAGCTTTACCGCGCCGATCTCTATAATCTCAAAGGGCAGACGGGCATTCGTATGTCTCTTTCCTGACGGGCTTTGGTTCCATTCCAAATCAAAGACAATATAATTCATTGATCCAAACCTTCTTTTTTGCCATATAAAGCCTCTCCAAGCTCATATAAAGCCGTGATCAGATATTCCTGAAATTTGCTCTTATCCGCGTCCATCAGCACAAAAGAGTCCAGTTCTCCCTCTTCATGCTTCCACCAGCGGAAATCGCACAGGGTGGCTCCTCTGGAAATTCCTTCTGAACAGTCCACATCCAGTATTGCCGGTTTTACTGTAAAAATCTCCGGATGGATAAGATACATATACGGCACAACATCATGGATACTGATCTCCCCCCTGTATTTGCTGGAAGTATTCTCCAGAGAAAAGCCCGCCATATCGCCGCAGGCCTTTGCCACTTTGTCTCCTGACTGACACAGCTTCGCCACCTGTCTTCTTGTAAGCGTGCACTTCATTGTGGCATCCAGCCCGCACATTACCAACGGAACTCCCGAATGAAATACTATTTTGGCGGCTTCCGGATCCGTATAACTGTTAAATTCCGCACAGGGGGTTATATTTCCTCCGCAGGCAGCTCCGCCCATAAAAACAATTTCCCGGATTTTTCCTTTTACCTCCGGAAAAAGCTTCAGCAGCATAGCAAGGTTTGTCAGGGGTCCGGTGGCAACTAACGTGATCTTTTCATTTCCGGGAAGAGCCGACAGAATATTTCTGAGATACATAACTGCGTGCTCTTCTTCTGCACAGCGTGAAGATACAGGAAGGACGCAATGGCCAAGTCCTGTTTCTCCATGGGTTCTCTCTGCATAGACAGGAACCCGGGTGATCGGCTCTGCCATTCCCCTGGCCACAGGAATATCCAGCTTATAAAAATCAACTAAATTCAATGCATTCCGCGTCACCTTCTCTATCGATTGGTTTCCGCTGACTGTTGTAATTGCCAGCAGCTCAAAAGCCTCCTGATGAGCGGCTGCAAAAGCCAGAGCCACTGCGTCATCTACGCCGGGGTCACAATCCATTATAATCTTTCTCTTCATTGTCATGGGTATTTCCTCGTTTTCATTCTCTTTTCTGTTGTCCGTAAAGCGGACATGGATAAATAAACACATTTTGCCTTCAGAGATTTTAACCTTAATCAGTAAGAAGTCCCCCGCCTCTTAAATGGCGGGCGCATGTTATATCTAGTATAGCAGACCTTCCCTGCTCTTTCAATACAACGGGCATAAAAAACCGGCAGCCAAAGCTGCCGGTCCCTTTTTGAATCCTTTGTTGTTCCTTTATTGCTCTTTTATTATTCCTTTATCCTGCTGTCCTGCCTTATTACCACCCTTCTCATTAATTAATCTAAATTTTTTTACTGCCACTGCTCAAAAAATTCCCGGATATCCCGTCCTTCTTCGCTGTTTTCCCAATCGTCAAAGAGATTGTCTGAATCCTCTTCCTCGTCGGCGTCGCTGTTATCTTCACTGCTGCCGTCGTCCTGTCTGTCATCTTTGTTTTCATCTTTGCCGTCATCTTTACTATCGTCCCTTTTATCTTCCTGCTCATCAGCATTGGTGTTTTCCCCAAGGGTTACAGTTGCAGTTGCTTCCTTGTAGCCTTCTCCGTCCATAACCTCCATGGTAACCTCAATCTCTTCGCCTGGTTCATAATAAGTAAGTAAATCTACTAAATCCTCAATGGTACGAACTCTCTTTCCGTCAAAGTATGTGATTACGGAATTTTTCTTAATACCGGCATCCTCAGCAGCTCCGCCTTCTGTTACCTCTACTACGAATACGCCTTCCGGAATTCCGTATGCTTCAGTAACATCATCGCTTACTGATCTTCCCTGGATTCCCAGGATACCGTGGTCTGCATCCTCCAGTTTTTCTCTTGGCTCTTCATTCATCAGGTTTTCCAGAATATCCGCTACGTCTGTGATAGCAATGGCATATCCCATACCTTCTACCTCTGTGGAAGCAAGCTTCGCGGAGTTAATTCCAACAACCTCTCCATCCATGTTCAAAAGTGCACCGCCGCTGTTTCCGGGATTGATGGCTGCGTCTGTCTGGATCAGGTTTACACCGTCGTCTTCCTCTAAATCCTCTTCGCTGAGAACGCTTCCGTCAAGCCTGCGGTTCTTTGCGCTTACAATACCTGTTGTTACGGACTGGCCGTATCCGAGGGCGTTACCGATAGCAACTACCTGCTCTCCAACCTTCAGATCATCAGAGTTTCCGATAGACGCGATAGAAATCGCATCCATGGTATCATCCGAAATATCATCCAGCGGAACAGATACAACAGCCAGATCCTTGTCTTCATCGAAGCCTCTTACCGTTGCTTCACATGCATTTCCGTCAATAAAGGAAACAGACAACGTATCCGCATCTTCTACAACATGATAATTGGTCGCGATCAAAAGATAGTCGTCATTCTTTCCGATAATAATACCGGAACCGCTGCCTTCTACCTCCTGCTCTTGCTGCTGAGGCGCATAGCCGTAACCTCCGTATTGGAAAAATCCGTAATAATCCTGAATTTCCTGTACTGTCTTTGTAGTAATGGAAACAACCGACGGCATAGCCTCTTCCACGATATCAGACACATCCAGACTGCCTTTTACCGTTGTTTCAGATTTATCTTCGTCATCTGACTTAGATTCGGATTTCGTAAGAGTTAATTCAGTCCCATTATTCACTGCTGCTTCCACTGTGGACGGCTGATTCCAGCCGTTTAACCGGTTGACTCCCTCAAAAGCTCCGGCAGCGACGCCTCCGGCCAATGCTGCGCATAAGCTGATCGTCAAACCTTTCTTTGCAATCTTTCTAACCTGTTCATTCTTATTATCTCTATTTTTCATAATCCAATCCCTCCCTGGATTTCTTTTTTCCTTTTGATGTTTGTAGTATAGGAAATATTTGTGTTCACTTTGTGGGAAAATTGTGTTTAATTTGTTAAAACGGGAATCTGCATTCAATCAACACAAATTCCCGTCCTCTTATACATCTCAGTCTTTCTTTTCCAAAAGCTTCTTTGTTAATTTCTTAACCTTTTTCTTACATTTACCGCAGCCTTTTCCGGCTTTGGTAGCTTTTTTCACTTCCCTAAATGAAGCGGCCCCGTTTTTTACTGCATCTGCCACATCGCCCTTTGTCACATGATAGCATGGACAGATAACCTTGTCGCGGTTCATAATTATAATACCAGGGAAGGAGCCGTATATACTCTTGCGCCCAGTTCGTTGTCAAGCATGTACAGGCTCTTCGGATCATCTCCGAACAGCTCATATTTCTTTACAAGATTGTCCGCGTTTGTTTCTTCTTCGCCCTGCTCCTTCACAAACCAGTCTAAGAACTGCATAGTGCGAAAATCCTTTACAGAATATGCCGCATCATAAATATTATGTATCAGGCTTGTAACATACTGTTCATGCTTTAAGCCCTCTGCCAGAACAGCCTTAGCGCTTTCTAATTCTACTCCCGGCTTCTCAATAGCGCCCAATTCTACTTTCTCGCCGTTATTCTGTAAATACTGGATAAACAGCAGCGCATGGTCGCGCTCCTCCTGCGCCTGGATCTTATACCAGTTTCCGAATCCGTCTAACCCCTTATCATAATAGAAATTAGAAAAATCCAGATAAAGATATGCGGAATAAAATTCCTTATTAACCTGTTCATTCAACAGCTCTACTACTTTTTTGTCTAACATGATGATTCCTCCGTTTCCTTTATTGATCGTAAGTCAAAAGCCATAAACAATGTTCACTGTAGTAAGTATAGCGAATAATGCATCAAAGCGCAAGAATTTCCCCAAAAAAACTTGCCGTTTAAAAATTTCAGGGTTACTGTAAAGCATTCATGATACGTGATGTTTTCTTGTAAATAATATGGTATAATTAGGAAGCACCCCTTTGATAAGGAAATAAAATATACAGGAGAAAATATATGCATGATGTAAATTCTATTACAGATTTACGAGAACAGCTCCATTCACTGAGCGGAATGTATAGCGATCTGAATCAGCTTTTGGAACAATTAAAAGCAGTATTGGACGATCAAAAATTTATACCTGAGCTTCTCAATAAATCTCTTCATGAAAAAATGGATCTTATTATTTCTTCACAAAGAGCATTTATCGTAAGATATCACATTCTTCAAATAGGCCGCTTGCCAAACGATATCCCTTCCATAGATCAAAAAATCGAAGAACAGTACAGGTTTCTTACGGAAAAGAAAAAATTTAACGATATCATCAGTTTTATAATGGGGCTCCATTCAGACCAGGCTGACATTGAAAATGATCTGTCGCATGAAAAAGAATTCCTGAAAAGTTACGATACGTCTTCAAAGTCAGTTGAGGAATGTGAGGAAGCCTTAGAAAAGTATTTTCTTTTGAAAAATGCGTTTGAAGAAAATGACCCCCGCCAGAAATTTATGCTGATCATGGAAAAGCTTGGCAGCCTGTTTAGTATACCTATTACTTACGGACTTAATACCAATGCGATTTATTATTCTGCGGACAATGGGAAAGACTCCTCCCGGCCGGCAGTAAACTCATCTGAAGAGGAAGCTATGGAGAAAGAATGCGTTTCTCCGGCTGAGAAATCCGAAATTTCTTTACAGGATCCTGTCTCAGAAAAGAGCGTAACGGAAGACTGGAGCGATCTGGGAATTTCCGATAAAGCTTCTGTCGTTTACAGTGTGGATAATAATGCTCTGCATGTACAGGTTGCCCGCCGCCAGAAGAAATTCAATACGGGCAGCTTCAGAAACGAGCTTTATTCCCAGTCATACGGTATGGAAAAAATGCATCTCTTAAAAAAAGCCTATGAACTGTGGGGAATCACGGCTGAGACAGTTGCCTGTATGGCACACTATGATGATGTTGAACCGCTCCGGATCGCGGCTGATAAATTAGTCCAATCCGGATATTTTAAGAAGTATATATTAGAGGAAAGCCAGCATACTCACTATGAACCGCTCTATGTATTAACCCCTAACGGCGCGAAAGCGTTTACCAACAGGGAGGCTTGCGCCGTACTTAACCGGGAGCCTGTAAAAAATGACTCACGTGCCAATGAGCTCCGGGATACTGCCGCTTCTGTACTGGTTAGGATTTTAGCGGGCAGATCTCATAATTTAATGCGCTCTATCTGCAATAACGCAGCCTGTAAAAACAGAATATTACATTTGAGTGAAAACGGAGCAATCAACATTTACCCCGTTGTTGGAGGCCGCAAATACGCATTTATCACCATTATCAGCAACGAACTCCGTTCATTTACAGATCTTTATCATACTATTCTTGATAATCTGGATGATATGGAAATTATTATTGCCATGGGCATGGACAAAGCTCATGCAAGAGCGCTTGGCTTATGGATCAAAAATATTGTCAACAGCAAAAACTATACGAAACAGATACTTTATTACAATATCGAAGAACAAAAATACCATTCTTCAGACGACGACACAGAAATCGATCCCGCCATGGATTACGCGGCTTCTGTAATTTCTCCTGCTGCTGAAGCAGATGAAGTTACCACGACTATCTCTGATGCTAACACTTATTCAAATTCCGACACGATCTTTGATATTGCCTCAGATGCTGATGTCAGCTCAGACTCCGGCGCGGATACCGGACCTAAGATTGCCTCTGAGTTAATTATTAATGATGCTTTTACAAAAACAAATACGCCCTTAAAGCTCTTGCCCCCAAAGCCGGCGGCTTTTGCAGCAGCTTCTGATTTTGAAGCATATACCGCTAAATACCTGCAGATGCTTATTACGGATAACTTTTACTGTGCATGTGCGTACGTAAATGCATTATCTTTAAAATATACGGATTTTGGGTCTGTGTATCAGCAGTTGGCTTATGCCTTGAACGATCCTATGGCAAATTGCAATTATACATCAGACTGCTTATTTTCAATTTATTTTTCAAAAGATCAGCAGATTTCTGAGTATTATGTAATATCCGCCGTAATCAGAAACTATTTTCTGGATCATTGCAGCTACGACTATTCTGTGCAGATGCTCCAGGGCGCGATTTCAGGTTTTGATCTGTTATCAAAAAATACTGCTTTAAACCGGGCGATCTATTCCCTTCAGAAGTTTAAAGCCACCTATCACCGGGGCATGGATTATTATGCCGATTACAGGCAGAAAAAGCGTGAAACCTTTGAAATGACCATCAGGAAGATCTGCCATGAAGCAAAAGTCTATTATGATAATTACTGCTGCGGCAAAGAAACCGGGTTTCACCGGCGTATGATCGAAACCAATAAGATCATCTATGCCGAAGGAACTGAAATTGCAGCATATCTGGAAGCGGTAAAGGATGACAATCGTGATTTCCTTGCGCTTATGACGGATTTTCTCTCTTCCACTTACATTAAAGACAGTATGGATATTATTTCGGCAAATATTGATTCGGAAAAAATTGAAAAAGTAATTGATACCGCCTGGGAAGAGGCAGGAAACCGAATGGATCGCAAAATTAAAACTTCAGATTTAATGGGCAGCTATCGTATGCATGTCTTTAAGCAAATCCGGAAGATGGTCGCCGTTCTCTGTGATTATGTTTCCCTGGTGGGAAATGCAGCGATCGATGATGATGATTCTGGTTTCATAGCATACAGGAGAGAAAAGGCAGGTCTTTCTGAAGATATTACAGAAGCCATTCATTATCTGGATCAGAACGTCCTGTCCACACTGGAAGAGCATTCCGGCCAAAGAGTCCTTCGCTATACTTTGACGGATTTGCTTTCACGTTTAGACGGTACATATAACGACAATGACGATCAGTATTTCTATATGGGATTTCTGCAAAACGATAAAGTTCTTTTGGATGAAGACTATTTGCCGGTTCTGGACGATGTTACAGAAATCAGCAGCCTTTCCATTCTTAACCGGATTGAAGAACATGCCAATGAAACTACTGCTTCATCAACTGAGTTTTCTACCTCATTAGAAAAAAGATTAGTTGATATTTTAAACGGTGAAGACGATTATGGTTCGGCAAGACTGATCATCGATTACTTTGCCGATCATACAGAACAATTGGATAACAGAGAATTACTCAACGTCAGTATTGAAAAGGCTGTTGTTTATCCAAAGAAAGATATGGAAACCAAACGCAGGGAGTTTATTGAAGACCTTGAGCTTGCCCAAAGCTATGGCCAGATTGACAACACCACGGAGGACCGTAAGGAAACACTGATCCAGATGATGGATTCATGGTACGAATGGGCAATGGAAACAGAAAATTTCGGGTTCTTTTATAAGATCCTGGAGGCAATTCGTAATAAGATAAAAGAAGACGCCCAGGTTCGCTCTGTGGAGTTAAAACGCAATTTATCCATTTATCAGCAGAAGCATACCGATCTGGCATCAGACGAACAACAGAAATCAATTATCAGAAAGATTGAATCCAGTATCGACACCCAAAACTATGCTGCTGCGGAGGATATGCTCAACAGATTAATCGCAGGGGATATCAACAGCGACATTAACTTTATTCAGGATGACTATCTTGCCCAATTTTTGGAGGAATATACTTCAAATTCAATCCGGGCAGGTAAAGCTGGCGCAACATTACAGTCCGCTCTTACCAGAGGATATAATAAAGACAGCCGCGGCGCGGTACGCTTAATTGAAAGCTGGCCCAAGCATAACGGTACGTCTTCTTCCAGAATCAAGGATTTACTGACGTCCCTTGGTTTTTCCGTTGAAGACGTCACGTCACAGCCTGCCATTCAGGGAAAAGATCATTTTCTGGTAATGTTAAAGAAGCCTGTCAATGGGCGGAAAGCAAATTATAAGCACCCTATCGCTGTATTTGGTTCCGATGCTGAAGAAAAGGGCTTTCGAGTGGTCAGTATTTTTGGAAAAATGGATGCCGGAAGGTTGATCGATACCTTTAAAGAAATCGGAACTGCAAAAAACACGCTGATCCTATTAGACTATTCTCTCACATTACCGGACAGACGTGAACTTGCGCGCAGAACAAAAACAGAATTTAACAGTAAAACATTTGCTGTTATTGACCGGGTTGTTCTTGTATATCTTGCAACCCATTACTCCGAAACGGCGATCAATCGTATGCTTATGGCTGTTACAATGCCATTTGCCGCATGTCAGCCATATGTAGCGGATTCTTCCAAGATCATGCCTCCTGAAATCTTTATGGGCAGA
Organism: Eubacteriales bacterium; assembly: GCA_030524715.1. GTDB lineage: Bacteria > Bacillota > Clostridia > Lachnospirales > Lachnospiraceae > Blautia_A. The sequence continues at coordinate 17,733 of JAUNGB010000060.1, forward strand.
AAAACCGAACTTGATAAAATCGAGTCTGCTTCCGGTGTTAATATTGTTTATGGAGGACGGCAGCTTGGTAAATCGGCTTTGCTTCGTATGGCTCAGAAAAATATCGATCACAATGAAAACGGCGACCGTGCTGTCCTGATCGATATTAAAGGTCTTGATTATAAGGGCGCGGCAAAAAAGATCTCGGCGGCTTTATACGATGAAAAGATATTAAAAACCGAACATATCACTGATAATTGGGAAGAATTGTCCCGCGATATCCAAAACAGATTGCGTGAGGAAGAAGATAAGATCCCATATCTTCTTTTGCTGCTGGATGAAGCGGATGTATTTATCGAAAGCTGTGAAAATGTAGATTATCATCCGTTTGACGTTTTAAAAGAGATCCAAAATGTGGGTTCCAAACGTTTTAAGTTTGTAATTGCCGGTTTGAGAAATATCGTTCGCTTCAAGAAAAATATCGCGCTCAGCAACAATCGCGTATTGACACAATTAAGCTCCTTAACCGTTATGCCCTTTAAATCAACAGAAGCAAGAGAGCTTTTGCAGGTTCCTCTTTCTTATTTAGGCTTCAGATTCCCTGAGGATAATAAGACTGATATGCTTATTTCCATGATTTTTGGCACAACAAACTATTTTCCCGGCCTTATCCAGTTATACTGTTCCAAACTGATCGAAGCTGTAGAACGGGATTATGCCGGATACGATGAAAATGTAACTCCGCCTTATGTTGTAAAAGAAGCTCATATTAAGAAGGTATTGGCCGATAAAACTCTGGAAGAACAGATCAGGGAAAAATATTTCATTACCCTTAAAGTAGATGAAGATGATTACTACTATCTGATCGCGTTAATTATTGCTTTTAATTACCACAATAACAAGATGCAGAATGGCTGCAGCGCAGACGATATTATTGACATCGCTGCCAGTTACGGAATCAATAAAATTTCCTCTCTCTCGGCCGATAAGATTCTTGCATTGATGGAAGAAATGCGTGAATTAAATGTTCTTCAGCAGGTTGGCAACGGAAATTATCGTTTTGCAAGACACAGCTTCTGCCAGATGATGGGCAGTATGTCACAGATCGATGATGAAATCATGGAATATGCTATTACGCAGGAGGATTGACATGGATCAGATTTGGTGGAAACAGATTTCAAGAGCCAGTCATTTTATAAGAAATACAGCTAACGCAGCTCTTGACGGCAAAAACATCATATTAAGCTTTCCGGAATTTATTCCCTGGCAGAATACGATGTATGAAATAATTGAGGGGATTCTTCACACGGAGAATCCCGAATACCGTCTTGTGTTCCATGAATGTCCTGCCGGAGATATCGGCGAGTTTCTATTAAAGGAATACTGCAAACGGGAAAAAAGAGCAAGCTATAGATTTGGCATGTCATATGCGGCTTTTCTTGCAAAGAGTGAGGATATTGTTTTAAATACCCGGTATTTATGGATCAAAAATGTATCAGGAAAAAAACTGGAGGAATGGGCCAGGTTTATTCTGGATTATAACAAAAATCTTCCCAAACATAAGTCGCCGGCTATATTTATCCTGGAAACCCATAGCGCAGGCATCCGGCCGCCCAAAATAAAAGGCATAAGATATATCAGCTTTGACGATAATGTGGATTCATACGATAAATTCACCTTCTGCGCTCTTGCCAGTACAGATACTGATGTAAAAGGATATCTCCGTCCCTACCTTGCCGATTTAGTATCTACTGTATGTAAAGACGATATTGAACTGTGCGCCGCCTGTATTCAGCATTGGAGAGATTTTCTTGAAAATCCCCTTCAAACCCTGAAACGGATCGCAAAACAGGAGGTTCACAGCGACGGTTCCTCTTTTTGTCTCGACCTGAAGCAGGAAACGGTAGAGAAATCCATTTGGGAAGGACAAATAAAATTACTGTTTCCGATCGTGGAAAAATATCGTTCCAAATTTATAAAGCGGCACTACGCGGAAATAAACAAAGCCCTGCCTGTCCAGACATCTTACGGAGATTTCATAAAAAATCCGTTGGATGTGGAACTGGGCTGTATTATTCAGATGGTCGGTAATAAATATATCACTCTAAACGACTCAGAATATACTCAACTTGACAATTTCCGCCATGCAAGAAACGATCTTGCGCATAGTACGCCAATCAGTTTCACAAGAGTAGATTGGATTCTTTCACAAAAAATATAAATAATTATCAGATGTGGGATGACTTCCGCCTCTATAGGCGGTGAGTAACAAATTTATATCAGTGGCGGGATTCAATACCCCATCTGATATACGCTCCGCGAGGATGTGCAGGGATTCGGTTTGGAATTATGTCAGCGTAGCTGACCCGAATCCCGCACCAAGACTCGGGTCAACTATGATGACATAATTCAAAATCCGGGTTCCATTCTTACTTTGCTTTTTTCTGGATCCATGATTTCACTCTGCTGTCACTGTTTGTCACATCCGTCCGGTAAATTTCCAGCCCTTTATATACCGTAGCCTGCGGTTCCAATTTTTTTATTCTTTCAACGGTACCGGAAAGTCCGCTTCCCCCATGGGTACAGAATGGGATGATATTTTTTCCTTGTAAATTATAGGCGTCAAAAAATGTATACATGATCTGCGGCATATCTGACCACCAGATCGGATAGCCCACATAAATCGTATCATATTGCGAGATATTTTTAATCTTATTTTTGATTCCCGGGCGCGCGTCCTTTTCCTGCTCTTCCTGTGCCTGCTGCACCATCAGCTCATAGGTATCCGCATAAGCTTTCTGCGGCACAATTTCAAAGAGATCCGCCTTTGTTTCTTTGCTGATCAGCTCCGCAATATATTCTGTGTTCCCTTTGTATGTTTTGCTCCTGGTTGTCCTGCTGGCTGAAGAAATCCCGTCTACCTGTCCGCTGCGTTCCTGTACCGGCGCGCTGAAATATACAACCAGATTTTTTCCGGAAGTTTTTTGCTTCTTTGTAATTGTAACTCTGCAGGAAAAATTTCTTGTACGTTTCTTTCCGCCGCTGGTATAGGTTAATTTTGCCTTAATGTTTGTCTTGCCCTGCTTCTTTGCCGTAACAACTCCCTTGCTTGAAACAGTGGCTTTTGACTTAGAATCGCTTGTCCATGTGACTTTCCCATTTTTAGGGATATTTCTCACGGAAAGCCGATATTTTCCCCCAACCTGCAGCGTTATAGCCGTCTTATTCAACTTTGACGTTCCCGCTGCGCTTACAGGTACTTTAACGTTTCCCAAAATACTGACCACCAGAAAAAGCACTAATAAAATACTTCCGATTCTTTTTTTCACCTTCATCCTCATTCTCCTTTCATTATTGCTGCACATATTTCTCCCCTGCTGTCAATTCTCTTGCTGTCAATCCGGTTGATTTTCCGGTAAAGCATTCAACCTGTTTAACCCGATTAACCTGTTTTAGCTGTTTTAACTGCTCCATGTTGTTTCCTGCTGTGCTTTTTTATATTATATCAAGCGGTTGTAACAACCGGTCAATAGCTTTTTTAAAAAATGAGTAAAAAAAACAGCCTGCATTATTACAAGCTGCCCTCGGTTTTAAACAATACTTCTTTGCTTCCACAATCGATGCCGAAAGTGTTGGATCTGCTTTGATCCAGGCCAAAGTGTCCTGAAAGATTTCAACACGTTCTTCTCTTGTGGAATATCCTGTCTTATTATGAAACATAACTTTCACCTCCTTCAGTAATTTTAGTCCCACAAGGCAAAGAAGTGTTCTTTCATCAAATCCATAACTTCGTCTTTACAGGCGATTCTGTACTGTTCTAACTTCTTTTCTTCGTCCATTTATTTTTCCGATATTTCTTTGTATTCGGGTAGTTCACTCATAAAGTGGACAGTTCCACCGCCGCCTTGTTTTCGGTTGGCTTCCAGTTCTTCCGGGGTCTGAAGTTTTTTCCCAAGTACACCATATTTATCTCTGAATTTATCGAGAGCTTTCATATACTCCTCTTCGTATGAATTCTTTTTAGAGCATGTTTCTTCGTCTGTTTCTCTCCAAAGAAAAATCATACGGTCCAATATCTTATCCCAGACCTCATGGCAAGTATCGTTTACAAGAATCCCATCCTCGTTTGTATAATTCTCTCCAAGATAACCCGGAGAACCGCAACGATGATTTTTCAGATATTCCAGCATGTCTGGCAGTAATACCTGCAGATATCCATACATATTCCAAATATCCGAATCCGCATATCCTCTGACAATTCTCTGCTTACTCCACTTGATGCACCTTCTAATATACTTAACGATTGCCAGCGTTCTGCTTTTTTCTCCCAAACCGCACATTACGAAATCGTGCCTGTTCCATATATTATTTGTGTGTCCTTCCTCGAGGGCCTTTTTTCTTCTTTTCTTAAGCATCTGATCCCTCCTGAACCCGTACAGTATTTCACAATAATTGCAATACTTTAATCTTATCAAATTCTATTATAGTTGTCATTCTACACGTAGTATAATGGCCATCCCTTATTCCTCCCATCCTCCGCAAGCAATTTCTTCAGCATATATTCCCTGTTATCCAGGAACATCTTCGTGATCTGATAACTTTCCGTAACGCTCCATTTAATCTATCCGTTTTAGTTCATATACTGTCTGATTTTATCAATCAATGTAATATCTGCCGGCAGCCAGGCAACACTCTCTAGCTGATCCTTGGTAAGCCATTTCGCCGTCTCAGCCTCTCTGAGTTCCAGTTGACCTGTGATAACTTCAGCCCAAAAACAATCCATAGAAAGATGGAATGTCGGATAATCATATTCTATCGTATCAATTAATTCTCCAACCTTGATTTCCGTGCTAAGCTCTTCCATGATTTCTCTTTTCAGTGCCTGCTGTGGAGTTTCACCTAGCTCTACCTTTCCACCAGGAAACTCCCATCCGCCTTTCAGATCACCATAGCCCCTGGCGGTTGCAAAAATCCTATTCTTTCGTTCCATATCGTTACAAATAATGGCTGCGACTACTTTAATTGTCTTCATATTATTCCTTCATCAATCCAAAATCATATTGCAGATACTCTGGCAACTCATTCTCCATATGAATATCAAACAGGTATGTTCCATTATCCCCGTCTGTTTTGCGAGGATTCGACATCTTTCCTTTTCCTACATAGGTAAAGGGAAGAACTAAACCATTCTCGGTGGTCATCTTGCGGATAAATACATGTGCAAATGTGCTCTTCATCAGTTTTTCAAGATGTGACTGCGGAAGATTTGTCATAGACTCCCACTGGAACAAATCCGGTTGCAGGAATTTATCCTTATAATTCAGCTTATCTGCTTCCTCCAGATCCTTCTTCAATGATGCGAAAATCACTACATAGTCATCATAATAGTAGGTTCCTACCATAATATTTCCAGGGTTCTTTAGGAGCTTTAATTGCACCTGATCCATTCGGTAATTCAGCCAAAGCTTAAAGCCCGTCTCATTTCCATTGTCAATTACATAGCGTATCAAACCATACTCGATGAGGTCCTGCACATACTCCAGAAGCTGATCATCCATAGGTACAGACAGTCTCAGAATATCCTTGTCTTTTTCAACAAACTGCAGGTATGTCAGCGCATGCTCCATCTCTGCCAGAACGAATCCTTGAACTGTTTCTGTCAGGTACATTACTATCTCCCGATGTGTTTTCGGTCCGTCGATCAGTAACTTTACGATCTGATACTCATGTACACGCACAAGTGGAAGCAACCCAGACAGATAATTGATAAAATCTATCTGTTTCTCCGTGAAGACCGGCAGGTTCTCTTCTCCGATACCTCTGAGGAAATTATAATAGCTGCAGTTCTTCTTTCCCCTCGTCTTAATGCTCATAAAACGAATCATATCCGGAGCACAGTCATTGTTGATATAATCTACATGACGCGGATAAAATTCTGATCCGATGTATTTTTTGAAATTGAAATAATCCTGCTTCAGATACTTCAGAGCGTTGAAATTCTCTTTATCAATGTATTCCAGGATCTCTTCCTTGCTCAAATCATCAATATGAATCTCTACACCGTAATCAGCCAAACCAAGAGCTATAAAATCATCCTTCACTAATGATGCAAGCAATCTTTTTTCCATAACAAAATTCTCAGATAAAGCCCCCAACGCAAAAGCGATCTGCACACTTCGCTTATAGCCATTGCCGATAAAATCCAGCACGGTAACATACTCCTTATTTGTATATTTACGCAATCCACGGCCAAGCTGCTGAATAAAGATCGTCATAGACTCGGTTGGTCTAAGGAACAGCACCATATTCACGCCGGGAATGTCGACACCTTCATTCAGGATATCCACTGTAAACAGGATCTCAAGATTACGAGCATCATTTTGCAAATCATTATAAGCTCTGACACGCTCACCAATATCATTACGGCCAGTCAGATAAGCGGTATGATACCGCTCTCCCAATGCTTCACACATCATTCTGGCATGGGTAACATTTCTACAGAACGCAAGTGCCTTCAGCTTTCCTTTTGGAAGATGCTTCTCAATCTGCTCGGCAATAAAATCGCAGTGATCTTCCTTTGCCATCTGCGCAATCATTCTGCGTTCTTCATTTCCGGTCAGCCCATAATCCACCAGCTTGTCTCGAATACCAAAATATTTAAACGGAACAACTAGATCATTGGCGATTGCATCACGCAATCTTAGTTCATAAGGCACATTATAGTCGAATAATTCGAAAACATCCTGGTTGTCCAAACGTTCCGGTGTAGCAGTCAATCCAAGTAAGAATTCCGGTTCAAAATAACCGATAATCTTTTTATAAGTCTCTGCTGTGGCATGATGACACTCATCAATAATAATGTAATCAAATTCATTCTTTGAGAATAGTTCCAGTGTTTTGCACATGGTAATGTTAGTGGCAAATACAAAATCTGCATCCGATTCTTTACTGGTGCCGCTATAGATGCCATAGGATACATTTTTACCGAACACCTCTTGGAAGGTCTCCAGGGATTTTCTCAAAATAGATCCTTCATGTACAATGTAAAGCAATCTCTTCGGGTTGAAATTCAATGCATCAAAAGCTGCCAAATATGTTTTTCCACTACCTGCCGATGCAATCGTGAGAGCACGATTAACACCTATGGCACGGTAACGATTCAACTCCTTCAAGGCCTTCTTCTGCATATAATTCGGCTTGATCTTTGACGCTGACAGATCATAATCCATATCCCAGCGCTCAATAGCATAACTCAGTCTCTGAGCATATTTAACGATCAGTTCTGCATTCAATAATTCCGTTGCGGTCCATTTTTCTTCAAATTCTTTCAACGCATCATCATATGCACCGTTTACAAAATAGTCCTTTACCGATACATCCCATTCAATATTTTTAAGAAGCGCATATCGTGTGATATTTGAAGAGCCAATCACTAACTCTCTGTGATCATCGAATTCAAAAAGATATCCCTTGGAATGGTAGCCAAGAGTGGAATAACCGGTATCATGAAAGCTCTCATAATCCAAATGGCATTGAAAATTAGGACATCTTCCCATGAGCGCATAGAAACTCTTCAAGGATTCAATATCTGTGAAATTCTGGTAAGTTGAGGTGATGATACGTCCCTTACAACCTCTTTCCACGGCTGCTTCAATATCCTTGAACAACAAAACAAGGCCAGCTTTCTTAATAAAGCTGACAGAGAAATCAAAAGACTTACAATGCCTTAGATTATCTTTGATTTTGTCCAGAAAAGTAATATCTGTATAATTTGTTAAAAACTCATGTTCCAAGATATTTTTCCTCCTTCAGATACACGGCTAAAACCAGGGATGTAATACCTCTAACTATAATTCCAGATTTCATATCCCTGTCGTCTGGCCGAATCATAGACCATCCGCCTAGATTCCACTAAGATGAATGTGAAATTCTCTTACAGAATACCATGCATTGCATATCATCTCATCAATGATTGCATCGAACGTAGTATCCTGAATACCCTCCGAAATGATATCTACAATGGATTCCAGCCAATAGAACTTATAACAGTATGACGGATCCTTCATCATCTGAGAAAAGCCTTCTATATCCAGGGTGTTGTGGTACTCTCCATTGATATGTAGTGAATATCCTATTTGCGGAGTATTAAATTCAGCCACCTCTCATCACCCTTCCTGGTCTGACATCAAATGCAAAATAGAGGCGCATGCCCAAATGCCATCATATGTATCAATCTCATCCAGTTCCCCAAACATCATTTCTTTCACTGCAATACCGGTAAAGCTACTTGCTGATCTACAGATTTCTGCAGAACCATCCGTTGCAGTAACCTGATACCCTTTATCCAGAAAATATCTGGTATCGCGGCCAGAACCGCATCCGAAATCAAGAATAGATGCGTTTTCATCCAACAATCGCAGAAATCTATCCTGAGTCTGATGCATATCAACATTCTTTGTATTCTCTATGAAACTTTCTGCATTAAGATTGTAATAATCAATTGTATGATTCATTTTTGTCCAACACTTTTGCTAAATTATGTTCCTCATCAAAATAGACCTTATCGCCTTCATTGATACTACGTTCATAAAGCATAGCATCCTCAAACTTTACACATATCTCTTCTTCGGAAGAATCAACGAGTGTGACAAACGCCATAACAGGTGCATCTTTTGCTCTTTCTTCACAGCCAAAGTCTAAGTCTTCATCGATTCGTTTTACTGTATAGATCATCTTTTTACTCAACTTTCTCTAAAGCGCATTCTTGTAACTTCTTATATTACGATTTAGACATCAAAAGGATAATTCAATAGCCGAAATTACTATATTTAATATATTAAATTCGTTAATCATAGCAATATATTGTAGCAGAATTTGGAAAGAAAGACTTTTGACGCTTTAATCATATTATTTCCAATAAAAAACGGAATGATTTCGCAATTTCTGCTAACCATTCCGTGACGTCCCGTGCGGGAATCGAACCCACAGCTAGCGCTTAGGAGTAGCACCCAATTTGAACAATCAGCTCCCTTGTAGTGTTATCTAATCCCCGTATTTCCTTGCTTTTCACGAATTACGAATGTTATTTCGTACCGCCCTGTTATTGCTGATTTTAAGGTGTTTTAAGCCCTCATTTTTGCAGGCATTTAGCAAGGAGAGTGAAATTAGGGAAATGTTACGGTGTTAAATTCATCCCCCAAAACCATCCGCCTTTCCGGCGTGTGTTATCGCATCCCATGTGGTTTGAGTTATTAACATTCTAGCACGATTCGTTAAGAATCTGCAATCGTTTTTTAAGGTCGCAAATTGCGACTTCAAATCTCATTCCTCTGTTTCCAGTTCTAATCTCTGTAATATATCTTTGATTATCCCTGCATCTTGAATAAGGTTGATACCAAAGCATTTCTTTCCTGCGTCTTTTAAGGACGCCCCTACATGATAGGCTGTTTCTCGGTCAAGAATTAAGAAACGGTCATGGAACGCTTTTGTATATTTCACTTCTAATGTTGGGTACTGTGCATTAAAATTCTCTGTATCTGTTTTTGTGAGCCTTGTCCGCTTCTGGGTATAGATTGTCACGGACACGTTCTCATTCTTTTTGGAAAGCAAATTCAATGTTCCCACATCCACATATCCATCTATCAGCGTGATTTCTTTTTCCGCCTTTTGGATAAGGCTGACAATCAAGCTGAACGCATCATAAATCTGCCCGTCAAAGAATACCTTTTGACTGGCTTCTTCATGTTCGGATATGTACTCAAATATCTGCTCGAATTTCTCATCCGTCTGTTTCTGATATTCCAACTGTTTCAATTCTACATTGCTGATACGCTCAAAGAGCAGGGCATTATTGGAGATAAAACGACGCATCTCCACAAAAGTATCCATGATACGAATACTTGTCTGAATGGCAACTTCGCTTCGCAATACTGTTGAAAGCATGGCTATTCCTTGCTCTGTAAAAGCATATGGTAAAGTTCTTCGTCCGCCATAGTTATTCAAACTTGAAATCGCAAATTGCGATTTCAAGTTTGCGTATTCCTCTTTAGTAAGCTGAAACCTAAATCTTTCTGGGAAACGAGATATGTTACGTTTAACAGCCTCATTCAGTCGCCCTGTTTCTACTTGGTATAGCATAGCCAAATCGCTATCTATCATTACTTGCTGATTGCGAATTACATATATCAGATTTTTTATATCAGCTTGTATCAGCTCTACTGTTTCCACCTGTGTTTGATTATTTTCTTTTGTTAAAGCAGTCTGGTCTGATTTAGCCATTTTTATAATCCTTTCATAAAACTTGAAATGTCAGATTGTAATATCAAGTTATTTTTCATATTCCTAAACTTGATATCGCAAATTGCGATTTCATGTTTCTATGTATCATTCACTTTAAGGTCACAACTTTTGACCTTAAACATTTTTTCTCGACAAATCCATTATACCATGCGGCAGATTTTTTACCATATAATTCTGCAAAGAAAAAGGGCAATCTTTTTGACTGCCCCTTTAGGTTATAAATTTTTTGCCTTCCCCGCATACCTGAAGATGTTAGCAAGGTCACAACTCAGACTTCCTTAAAACTTTTGGAAGCTTACCCTCTTGCAGCGGACATGCTTGCCGCCCCAAAAGATACACTTGTGGAACTCATCCGCAGTACAGCTCGCTTTGGAAAAAAGTATGCCCTTGCCAAGTATGACGCTATCTGTGCCGCTGCAAAGGATGCCTCTGTTTTCGGACATTCCCTTCCAAGCAATGCGCTCCGGATCAGGCTGTATATCGATTCTTACAAGGAATACCAGAAGCGATTTTATTAGCATAACCCCAAAAAATCTTGCTAATTATTAGCTGGCTAATACGGGGCAAATGTTTCCCGTTCGACTATTCCCTTTCAAAATTTCATTAGCAAAAAGCACTCCTGCTAATCAATTCCGGCAGACAGTTCGATATTTACCCGGTGAATTTCAGACATAAGAAAAGCCAGAAAACCTTGATTTGCGCGAGGCACGAGCCAAGCGGAAATGCTTGCATTTCCATTTGGCGACGCCCGCGACAGTGAGAAACTTGTTTCTCACTATAAGGATTTCTGGCATTGTGACCTGGCGTTCCTAGCGCGATTCGAACGCGCGGCCTTTCGCTTAGGAGTTCCTTGTGAACCGTGATAGCTGGTAGTTCGATTATCCTTTTAGGGGCGTTTAATACCGTAAATCAAAGCAAAAGTCTTTGTTCATGCTAGAAGCTGATAGTCATAAGTGTACTGACATACACCACAGAGTGTTAGCAAGCTGTTAGCAAAATGAATTTGTCTGCTGCAATGATTCACAAATAACTACATATAAATATAAATCATTTGTCACTAGAAATCAAGATACTCGTATGACTTTAGACGTTCAGAAATGAGCGTCTATTTTTTTACCAAAATGAAAGGAGAATCAAAAGATATGAAAAAGTTTATAAGACGATTGCTTACAGGTGTACTCACCCTTGCGACCGTATTTACCGCATTACCTGTCACACAGGTTCATGCAGCGGATTCCGTCTATACCCATTCTGACGGAAAAACGGGTACGGTCATTAAAGAAACAGACAGCGGAGAACAAGAGTCTGTTTTTGAGGAAGGCTGGATGAAAGCAGACGGGGAAACTGCCTATTGTATTCAATTAGGTGTGGCGTTCCAGTCTGGCTATAAGACACGCAAGGACGCAACCGAGCGATTGAGCGAATCACAGATTACCGATATTGCTTTGAACCTTGAATACGTCAAAAATTATACAAAAGACAGGTTTTCTAGCGAACAGGCGTATTTATTACAGCAATGTACGGTATGGCGTAGATTGAGTGTTCATTTAGGTTGGGGATTTGGAAATACACACGTTGCCTATGATGAAATCTCTAAAAGTGTACAGGATAAAATCTATGAGAACGCAAAGGCTTTCGCTAAGGAAAATAAAGACCGTTACGATTGTTATGGTTATATCTATACTGGCGAGGGGCAGGACTTAGGACAGTTCTATGCAAAGTTAGCTGTCGGGAATGGAAAGATTCAAAAATCTTCCAGTAATGTCACAGTCACGAACGGGAACGACTGCTATTCTCTCTCTGGTGCGACTTATGGTGTTTATTCTGATAAAGGCTGCACGAAGTCTGTTGCCACACTTACGACAAATGCCAATGGAAATACTGACACTGTGGAATTAAGAGCCGCAACATACTATGTAAAGGAAACGAAAGCTCCAAAGGGATTCCAGTTAGATAAGAACATCTATACCCTTACGGTCAAGGCTGGCGAAACTTCCACATTGAAAGTGAACGATACTCCAAAAGTCACAGACACTTTGGTTGAGCTTTTCAAGATTGATATGGAAACAGGAAAAGCCCCTGCACAGGGTAACGCTTCTTTAGAGGGTGCAGAGTTTGTTTGGAAGTATTATGGCGGTTATTACACAAAAGATAATCTTCCATCAGAACCAACACGCACATGGACGACAAAGACAATCGCTGAAAAAGACAGCAATAACGAAGTCCATTACATCACAAGATTAGCGGATTCTTACAAGGTGTCTGGTGACAGCTTCTATACACAGAATGGTACTATCTGCCTGCCACTTGGTACTATCACTGTGGAAGAAAAGGCAGCTCCAAACGGTTACTTATTGGAGGGTGCTTATATGCAGGCTGCCGGAAGTTCGGAACAGATAAAAGGTGTCTATGTGGCACAGATTACAGAAGATGGTGAGCTTGCAGCGTTAAGCGGCAGCAACCAGTATTCTGTATCAGACAAGGTTATCCGTGGCGGTGTCAAAATCCAAAAACGTGACTTTGAAACCAAAGATACAAAAGCACAAGGCGGTGCGACTTTGAAAGATACTGCCTTTGAAATCATTTCCTTAAATGATAACGCTGTCTTGGTAGATGGTAAGCTATACAGCAAGAATGAAGTTGTCAAGACAATCCATACAGGTGTTGACGGTATCGCTGCAACTGCCGCCGATACATTACCATATGGAAAATACCGTATTGAGGAAAGCAATGCCCCAGAGGGATATTTGACGGACGGTGCAAAACCGATTGAATTTGATATTGTGAATGATGGTGAAATCGTAGATTTAACTGACGAAACACACTCCGTCTATAATCAGATTAAACGTGGTGATTTGGAGGGCGTGAAAATCAGTGATGGTACACACAAGCGACTTGCGAATGTTCCCTTTAGGATCACAAGCAAGACGACTGGTGAAAGCCATATCATTGTGACAGATAAAAACGGTCAGTTCTCCACTTCCTCTGACTGGGTATCTCATAAGCAGAATACCAATGCCGGAAAGACCAGTGAAGATGGTATCTGGTTCGGTACTTCCACACCAGACGACAGCAAAGGTGCTTTACTTTACGATACTTACACAATCGAAGAATTACGCTGTGATTCCAACAAGGGAATGACACTGATTCCTGCTTTTGATGTAGTGGTTTCAAGAAATAAAGTTGTTGTTGATTTAGGTACGCTCACAGATGATTATGAGCCGGAAATCACTATCCATACGACTGCAACAGATAAGGTGACAGGTGAGAAGTCAATCGTTGCTGGTAAGAGCGTGACAATCGTTGATACCGTCACTTTAGATGGATTGAAAAAAGGTACGAAATATCAGTTGAAAGGCTGGCAGATGGTGAAATCTGAAAATGCACAGCTTCTTGTAGATGGTAAACCTGTGGAGAGTGATTATACATTCACTGCTAAAAAATCAGAAATGGAAGTGGAGGTTTCCTATACGTTCAACGCTTCCGCTCTTGGTGGTAAAGACCTTGTGACCTTTGAAGAATTATATGATTTATCCAATCCAGATGAGCCTGTTAAAGTAACTGAACACAAAGACATTGAGGACGAGGGGCAGACCGTGACGATTGAAGAACGTGTGATTGAAATTCATACCAACGCTGCCGATAAAGCCACAGGTGAAAAGATGATTGTTGCTGGCAAAGAGGTAACTGTCATTGATACGGTCACTTTAGATGGCTTGGAAAAAGGTACAACCTATCAGCTCAAAGGCTGGCAGATGGTGAAGTCTGAAAACGCACAGCTTCTTGTAGATGGTAAACCTGTGGAAAGTGATTGCACCTTTACTGCAAAAGATTCCAGTATGGAAGCCCAGATTGCTTTTACATTCAATGCCAGCGAGCTTGCAGGCAAAGACCTTGTGACATTCGAGGAATTATACGATTTATCTAATCCAGACGAGCCTACAAAGGTAGCGGAACATAAAAACATTGAGGACGAGGGGCAGACTGTGACGATTACAGAACGTATTATCACTATGCACACAACCGCCACAGATAAGGCAACAGGCAAAAAGACATTCGAAGCTGGTAAGGACGTAACTATCGTTGATACCGTTACTTTAGATGGTCTTGAAAAAGGCGTGAAATATACCCTTAAAGGTTGGGAAATGGTGAAGTCTGAAAATGCCGAGCTTATCGTAGGTGGTAAACGTGTAGAAAACGACCTTACTTTCACTGCTACTGACACGAAAATGGAAGTTCAGATTGAATTTACATTCAATGCCAGTGAGCTTGCAGGTAAAGAGCTTGTGACCTTTGAAGAATTGTATGATACGTCCAATCCAGACGAGCCTATCAAAATGGCTGAACATAAGGACATCAAGGACGAGGGGCAGACTGTAACAATCAAAGAAAAACCAGAATCCCCTACCACACCAGATGAACCTAGCACACCAACTAAGGCAAGTACATCACCAAAGACAGGTGACAATACGCCATTTGTTGCATTGTTCGCCATGATGGGAATTTCCGCTGCTGGTCTTATCTTTGCCGGATATAAGAGATTCCGCAGAGTAAAGAAATCTGACTGATACGGGAGGTAACAGCTTATGAAAGCAACGCCCCGTTCACCGCCTGTCATGGAAACGTCAGTCCGTGGCTGACACTATATCTAACTTCTGCTTGATTACGATTTATCTTTCTGAATGGGGATTGTCAAGGGTGCTTTCAGCACAACGCTTGCCCTTGATGATTCACAGGCAGACAGATATTATCCCAACAGAAGAATGACACAATCAATTATTAAAAATATAGAAAGAAAAGAGGTAAACAATTTATGGAATTAAAGCACGTTATCCCAAACATGGAAAAGACATTCGGGAATTTAGAGTTTGCAGGTGAAAATAAGGTGGAACAGCGTAGGATCAACGGACGTATGACGGTCGTTTCCCGTAGCT
>JAUNGB010000162.1 GCA_030524715.1 Eubacteriales bacterium
TAAAAAGACAAAGAAATATCAAAAGAAAAGATTTCGTAAGCTAAAGGGACTGAGCGGAATATTGGCGGCGCTTCTTCTTGTCGTATTTGGCTATGAAGTAAAGACTACCGGAAGCATTGCGGAAGCGTTTACCAGTATGGAAATACTTGGAGAAGAGCTCCTTGAGCTTCCGGGGCAGGAATTATCCGTAGGGGAATTGATTGGCAAGGCGCAGGATGTAATCAGCCGGGGAGCGTCCTCCCGGATAATAAATCCGGATGAGATACCGGAATACAGCGGAAATCCTTATGTGGTCATTAATGGAAATATTCCCGTTTTTACGGAAGAAGAGCTGGCAAGAGAGCCGTTTGAATACTACAGCAGTCTGGATTCTCTTGGAAGATGCGGGTATGCAGAAGCGATGATTGATGTAAGTCTGATGCCTACGGAGAAGAGAGAGGCCATCGGAAGCGTTAAGCCCTCCGGATGGCGCACTGTGAAATATGACTGCGTGGACGGGAAATATCTGTACAACCGCTGCCATTTGATCGGTTATCAGCTTACCGGAGAAAATGCCAACGAGAGGAATCTGATAACAGGAACCAGATATTTAAATATAGAAGGGATGCTTCCCTTTGAAAATATGGTTGCGGATTATGTTAAGGAGACAGGAGATAAGGTTCTTTACCGGGTTACGCCGGTTTTTGAAGATCATAATCTTGTAGCGGATGGGGTTCAGATGGAAGCGCAATCCATCGACAGCGATGAGATCTGCTTTAATGTTTATGCTTATAATGTGCAGCCCCGGATCACCATTGACTACAGGACAGGGGAAAGCTCCCTGAATTAATCTTCAGGTAAAGCGGACATTCATATTCCGATTTACTACATGTTTTACTGCGGTAAAGCGGATGTTCGCATTCCGCTTTGCTGCATGTTTATCCGCGGTAAAGTGAACATTCGTATTCTGCTTTGCTGTATGCTTAACTGCAGTAAAGCGGGTATCCACACTTGTTTGCTGTATAATTAAAAACGCAGGCCGCGTAGAGGCCTGCGTTCAAATGAATAATATCTGTCTTATAAAAAGAACAATCCCGGAATCAGGAGTTCCTGAACCTGCTTAAAAATTCCTTAGTCAGTTCATTCTGAGGATGTACAAAAATATCCTCAGCGGTTCCTTCCTCAACGATCACGCCGTCAGCCATAAAAATCACATGTTTTGCAACGTCTTTTGCAAAGGCCATTTCATGAGTTACGATAATCATGGTAAGACCGTCCTTTGCCAGCTTGCGCATAACCTCCAGAACTTCTCCCACCATCTGCGGGTCAAGGGCAGAGGTTGGTTCGTCAAAGAGCAGGATTTCCGGCTCCATGGCAAGGGCACGGGCAATAGCCACACGCTGCTTCTGGCCGCCGGAGAGCTGTTTAGGCTTAGCGTTGATGTAAGGCGCCATTCCTACCTTTTCCAGATAAAGCATTGCCTTTTGGCGTGCTTCTTCTTTGCTTTTTTTCAGAACCTTTTCCTGTCCTACGGTACAGTTTTTCAGTACGGTCATATTATTGAAAAGATTAAAATTCTGAAACACCATGCCTACGCGGGAACGGTATTCCGGCACATTAACATGAATATCGGTGATATCCTTGCCGTGGTAACTGATAATTCCCTGGGAAGGTGTTTCCAGAAGATTCATACAGCGCAGAAGGGTGGATTTTCCGGAGCCAGAGGGACCGATGATACAGGTCACGTCCCCGGGGCTTACGGAGAAATCGATATCCTTGAGGATTAGATTGCTTCCAAAGGATTTTCCCAGATGCTGTACTTCGAGAATTTTTTCACTCATAATTACTGCACCTTCCTTTTCTTGTAAGAATAAAGTCCGCTGGTGTGGGTAAGCGTATCCGTGGTTGCAAGATCATAGTTATCCGGACCGTCCATTTTATGCTCCAGAAGCCTTAACAGCCTGGAACAGGTAAAGGTCAGGATAAAATAGATGACCATGGCAATGGTAAAGGATTCAAAGTATGTATACAGCGCTCCGGCAACACCCTTGGTGGTATAGAACAACTCTACTGTTCCGATAATGGAAAGTACGCAGGTGTCCTTGATATTGATAATCAGGTTATTGCCGATCTGAGGCATAATGTTGCGCAGGGCCTGCGGCAGAATAACATTTATCATTGTCTGTACATGGGTCATACCGATGGCCTTGGCTCCTTCTGTCTGTCCTTCGTCCACAGACAGGATACCGCCCCGGACTGTTTCCGCCATGTAAGCGCCTGTGTTGATGGATACGATAAAAAATGCTGCAAACCACATGGACATATTGATATTGAACAGGTATGAACTTCCGAAATAGATGAACATGGCCTGCGCCATCATGGGCGTGCCGCGGAAGAACTCCACATAACACGCCATGATAAATTTAATAATTCCAATGAGTATCCGTTTGGCGGCGGAATCCTTTTTTTCTACCGGAATGGTTTGGATAATGCCTACAATAAATCCGATCACGCATCCGAAAAAGGTTCCCACTATGGCGATCAGCATGCTGACGCCCGCGCCCTTCAGAAAAGAAGTTCCATATTGCTGGAGTATATAAATGATTCGTCCTCCAAAACTTTCAGGCAGCATAGATGCTCCTCCTTCACTTCTTATTCAGACAGAGGCTGTACGGAAATAGCTTCATCCATCATTTCTTCGTAATCATCTTCGGTCATTTCAGCTAAAACTCCGTTAATGGCTTCTCTCAGCTCGTCATTGCCCTTCTTCAGGGAAACGCCAATGTTGATATCCTCATCGGAAACCTCAAATTCACCGTCTGTTCCGGTAAAGTCCAGAAGCTTGAAGTCGGGATAAGCAATGCAGGCAGCCATACCGGTAGGCATATCAGTTACAACTGCATCACATTTGCCGGATTCAAGAGCCACCAGCATAGCCGGAGCGCTTTCCTGCGCGGGAAGGATATCTGCATCAGGAATCTGCGGCAGGCAGGAATCATACCAGATAGTGTTCTGCTGGGAAGTGCAGACAACGCCGCTTAAATCTTCTACGCTTGCTGCGTCAGCATAATCACCGTCTGCTTTTACCAGTGTGATAATGGATGCATAGTAGTAAGGATCCGTGAAATCTACCATCTGCTGGCGCTCGGAGGTAATTGACTGGCCTGCGATTACGCAGTCAACCTTACCGGACTGTACGGCCGGTACCAGAGAATCCCAGTCAAGCTTTACAATCTCCAGGTCATAGCCAAGCTCTTCCGCAATATGCTTTGCCATCATGACATCATAGCCATAAGCATAATCGGAGCTTCCTGAGATGGGAACCGCACCGTTGGAATCATCCGGCTGTGTCCAGTTATAAGGTGCATAACCGCATTCCATGGCAACCTTTAAAACTTTTGCATCATCTGCCATGACTGCCTGCGGTAAAGAAGCACATACCATAGCCGCCGCTGCTGTACACATCATTACTCTCTTCATTTTGTTCTGTTTCATTTTCGTTTCCTCCTCATGTATATATGTTTTTTTGATAACAATGGATAAGCACATACGGGAATCCTTCCCGTAAAGTAAAAAGAGCGCAATAAAGCAGAAAACCGCTCCATTGCGCCTGAAAATATATTAAGCCCAAACGGCAAGAAAGTCAAGATTTTTATTATCATTTGGGAATTCTTTGTTGCTTTACCGGTTATGAAGAAAGCAGGGGAGAACGGGAGGATGTATCAGATTTTAATTGTAGATAAAGAAAAGAACCGGCTAAAAACTCCGGGAAGGAAGTTACCTTCCCGGGCTTTTAAGCGTAAAAAGCAGTTAAAGGTTATATTTTTGATACATTCTTTCTAATAAGGAAGCATCCTGTGCAAGCTCTGGAATAAGTGCGGCTTCGCCTGCCTGGGTCATAAGGGTAATGAGGGTGAGAAGTTTATTCTGGCCTTCAGATCTGCCCTTGGCCTCGCCCTCAGCCCTACCCTTGGCTTCACCCTCGGCTCTGCCTACGGAAATTCCGTAATTGATGGCACTGATACGGTCACGCTCAAATTTTTCCCGGCGTTCGCACTGCTGCCGGATGCGATCCTCAGCGGAAAGCTTTGCAATAGTAACAATAGTATCTTCAACAACCGGATTATTATCAGCCAAATCGATCAGCTCCTTCCATGTAGTGGCTTTGAAAATCTGAGCCCATTTATAAAGACCGCTTTCCTGGTCCTCGGGCGTGGCATTGTGGATCTGAGATAAGCATAACACATGGATGGCAGCCTTGTCACTGAAAACTTTCCCTGTTTTTTTATTAATAAGCATGATCTGCTGATAAAATTCCTGATTATCGGAAGGGTAGTTGAAATCCAGGATACCGATCTGAATCACAGGCTTCAGTTCGTTGTAGTCAGCCCCGGTGGGAAGATCCGTCAGCTTGGAAGCCAGGTAGTAAACGCTGCGGTTATCCCAGTTATGCTCGTTGGCAACCTGCATTTCCAGATTGATCTTTGTGTTATCATTCAGAAGGATGAGAAGATCCAGAACGCAGTCCTTGAGGGAGATCGCCTGCCCGAGGATAATAGGATTCAGGATCTCAACGGAAAGGATATCGTCTCTTTTGATATGCAGAAGAGCGGCTATCAGAGAACACAGGGCCTCGTGATTCTCCTGAAGGACGGCAATAAAGAGATAGGCATTCGTCATGCGGTATTCGAGCTTGCCGCTCAGGGTTTGAAGGATTTCACGGTTTGAGGAAGAAGCTGGTTTTGTCATAAGAGAACCTCCTTTAGAAGTGATGAAAAGAAATGATTGATAGATGT
>JAUNGB010000061.1 GCA_030524715.1 Eubacteriales bacterium
ATCTCCCACAAATTGTGGAATACATCTTGCAGAAAGCAATTTTCAAACACGCTCTGATAACGACATGGTGTACGGGGAATGCTCCCCGTACACGGCTTAATATTTAGGAGGAAACAAACATGGATTACGCAAAAGAATCACTGAGACTTCATGGTGAATGGCAGGGAAAAATCGAGGTAATCAGCCGTGTGCCGGTTGCAACCAAGGATGATCTGTCATTGGCTTACACCCCGGGCGTAGCACAGCCCTGTCTGGAAATTCAGAAGGATATTGATAAGAGCTACGAACTGACAAGACGCCACAACATGTGCGCGGTTATCACAGACGGTTCCGCAGTACTGGGCCTGGGAGACATCGGCCCTGAGGCAGGAATGCCGGTTATGGAAGGTAAATGCGTTTTGTTTAAGGCTTTCGGCGACGTTGATGCATTCCCTCTGTGTGTAAAAACAAAAGACGTAGACGAATTTGTAAATGCAGTATATCTGATGTCCGGCTCCTTCGGCGGAATCAACCTGGAGGATATTTCCGCTCCCCGCTGTTTCGAGATCGAGCGCAAGCTGAAAGAAAAATGCGATATCCCGATTTTCCATGACGACCAGCACGGAACAGCCATCATCTCTCTTGCGGGGCTTCTCAATGCGCTTAAGGTTGTCGGCAAGAAGAAGGAAGATGTGAAGATCGTTACTTCCGGCGCAGGCGCGGCGGCTATATCTATCGTGAAACTCCTTCTTTCCGCAGGATTTAAGGATATTACCATGTGCGACCGTTCCGGCGCGATCTACGAAGGCCGCGAAAAAGGCATGAACTGGATTAAAGAAGAAATGTCAAAATGCACGAACAAAGACAAAAAACAGGGTACGCTGGCAGACATGCTGGCAGGCGCCGACGTATTTATTGGTGTTTCCGCTCCTGGTCAGGTGACCACAGAGATGGTAAAAACCATGAATAAAGACGCGATCATTTTTGCATGCGCGAACCCCACGCCGGAAATCTTTCCGGAGGATGCAAAAGCAGGCGGAGCAAAAGTCGTAGCGACCGGAAGAAGTGATTTTCCGAATCAGATCAACAACGTACTGGCATTCCCGGGCGTATTCCGGGGAACCTTTGACGTACGTGCGAAGGACATCAACGAAGAAATGAAGATGGCGGCTGCTCAGGCTCTTGCAAATCTCATTTCTGATGATGAATTAAGCCCGGACTACATCATTCCCAAGGCCTTTGACCCAAGGGTAGGAAAGGCAGTTGCGGCCGCGGTTGCGAAAGCAGCAAGAGATTCCGGCGTGGCACGAATTTAAAGAATAGAAGATGACAAACACGCTCTAAGGAAAAGGGGAAGTAACTATGGCAGAGTATATAATGGCATTGGATGCAGGAACCACAAGTAACCGTTGTATTTTGTTTGATGAAACAGGAAAAATGTGCAGTGTTGTACAGAGGGAATTTCGCCAGATTTTCCCGAAACCGGGCTGGGTGGAGCATGATGCGGACGAAATCTGGGCGAGCCAGCTTGGCGTCGCTGTAGAGGCTATGAACGTGATTGGCGCCGCGGCGGAGGATATTGCCGCTATCGGTATCACGAACCAGCGTGAGACTGCGATCGTATGGGATAAACATACCGGAGATCCGGTGTATCATGCCATTGTCTGGCAGTGCCGCCGTACATCCGAATATTGTGATTCCCTGAAAGCAAAAGGGCTTACCGGGAAATTTCGCGAGAAGACCGGCCTGGTCATCGACGCATATTTTTCTGCTACCAAGATTAAATGGATCCTGGATAATGTTCCGGGAGCAAGAGAAAAAGCTGAGAACGGCGATCTTTTGTTCGGAACTGTGGAAACATGGCTTATCTGGAAGCTTACCAAGGGCGAGGTCCATGTGACCGATTATTCCAATGCGGCCAGGACCATGCTTTTTAATATCAACACACTGGAATGGGATGAGGAGATCCTGGAGGAACTGGATATTCCCAGGAGTATGCTTCCAAAAGCAATGCCGTCAAGCTGTATTTACGGAACTGCGGATCCTTCCTTCTTAGGGGGACCGATCCCTATCGCAGGGGCGGCCGGCGACCAGCAGTCCGCTTTGTTCGGACAGATGTGTTTTGAGGTGGGAGAAGCCAAAAATACATATGGAACAGGCTGCTTTCTTTTGATGAATACCGGCGGGAAACCAATTTATTCCGATAATGGCCTGGTAACTACCATTGCCTGGGGGATTGACGGAAAGGTCAGTTATGCGCTGGAAGGCTCTGTATTTGTGGCAGGGGCTTCCGTCCAGTGGCTGCGTGATGAAATGCGCCTCATTGATTCGGCCATCGATTCAGAATATATGGCGAAAAAGGTACCGGACACCAATGGATGCTATGTGGTTCCGGCGTTCACCGGACTGGGCGCGCCCTACTGGGATCAGTATGCGCGCGGTACCATCGTGGGCATTACCCGCGGGGTGAATAAATACCATATTATCCGTGCGACTCTGGAATCCATTGCCTATCAGGTAAACGACGTACTGGAAGCTATGAAAGCGGATTCTGGTATTGAGCTTTCATCCCTGAAGGTAGACGGCGGCGCCAGCGCCAATGATTTCCTGATGCAGACCCAGGCGGACATTATTGAGGTTCCTGTGAAACGCCCGGAATGTGTGGAGACCACCGCTATGGGCGCGGCATATCTGGCAGGACTTGCCGTGGGCTATTGGAGCAGTAAGGAAGAGATCAGGAAAAACTGGGCGGTGAACAATACTTTCTATCCTTCTTTACAGGAGGAAGAGCGCATAAAACGCGTGAAGGGATGGAAAAAAGCGGTAAAATATTCCTATGGCTGGGCAAAAGAAGACTAGTAACCTATTAAATTTTTATAAAATAGCACTTGAAATCAAAAACACATGATGCTATAATCAATAACATTAAAGTAATAAAGAACGAAAGTCAGAGGAAGCCAAAGCCGGCTGGGATTCCAGTGGGCTTTTTACCTTTTATCATCTACATAGTTTGCACTGCATAGGGCAGCCGCTGGCGGACGTCAAAATTTAAGGAGGAGTAATTATTATGAGAAATTGGAAAAAAGCACTGAGTGTTACCGCAGCAGTAGCTATGGCTGCAACCGCACTGACTCCTGCAGCAGTATTTGCAGATGACGAAACCTTCAAGGTAGGCGTGATCGGACCAATGACAGGGGATTACGCACAGTATGGTACGAACGTATACAACGCAGCAAAGATTGCAATTGACGAGATCAACGAGGACGGCGGCTTTAACGGATATCAGGTAGAGCTTCTTGATGCCGGCGACGACCAGGGCGACCCGGAGAAGGCTGTAAACGCATATAATGACCTTCTTGATAAGGGAATGCAGATGCTCTGCGGTACCGTTACTTCCGGCGCATGTATCGCGGTAGGCGCTGAAGCGGCAGAGAGCACATTCCTGTTCACACCGTCCGGAACAGCAGTAGACTGTATCACGTCAGGCTCCAACGAGTTCCGTATGTGCTTTACAGACCCCATGCAGGGAACCAAATCCGCAGAATTCATTTCTGAGAAAGGCCTTGCTACCAAGGTGGCAGTCCTGTATGACTCCATGGCAGATTACAACGTAGGTATCCATGATGCTTTTGTTGAGAGCGCCGGCGAATACGGTCTTGAGATCGTTGCTGACGAAGCATATACCACAGACAGCAACACAGACTTCTCCGTACAGCTTTCCAAGATCAAGGAGAGCGGCGCAGAGCTTGTATTCCTGCCGAACTACTATTCTGACAACGCCCTGATCCTTCAGCAGGCAGCAGACGCAGGACTGGATGTGAAATTCTTCGGTGTAGACGGTATGGACGGTATCCTTTCCGTAGAGAACTTTGATACTTCTCTTGCAGAAGGCGTTATGCTTCTGACACCATTCTCTGCAACATCAGAAGACGAGGCTACTGTAAACTTTGTAAAGGCATATAACGATGCTCATAACGGTGAAACTCCCAACCAGTTCGCAGCAGACGCTTATGACGTAATCTATGCTATGAAGGCAGCAGCAGACGACGCAGCGATCACACCGGATATGTCTAACGAAGACATCAGCGCAGCTCTTTCCGCATCCATGCTGAACATTGAGCTTAACGGCCTTACCGGAACAGCTAAATGGACTGAGGACGGAGAATGCGATAAGGCGCCGAAGGCATTTGAAATTAAAGACGGCGTTTATGTAGAGGTTGAATAAACCATTTACAGTGTTGTGATTTCAGTGACACTTCCCTGATTGCGCAGGGGATTGCCGTTTAAGAAACGGGGGACGGTTACCTGTGAGTGAGGAACCGCCTCCTGTTTTTTTGGAAAGTTTTACCAACAGAAACGATGAAATTGAATTTACGAGGTGCACTATGAGTTTTATATCTTATTTAAAGGACGGGATAAGCCTGGGCAGTATTTACGCGATCATCGCACTGGGATATACGATGGTGTATGGAATTGCGAAGATGCTGAATTTCGCCCATGGAGACGTCATCATGGTCGGCGCTTTTGTAATCCTGACAGCGATTACCAAAGCGGGCATGTCTCCGCTTCTGGCAGTGGTTTTGTCTGTCGTCATATGTACGGTTCTTGGTGTTACGATCGAGATGGTCGCATATCGTCCCCTTCGAAAGGCATCATCCAACCTTGCAGTATTGATCACGGCCATCGGTGTCAGCTATCTCCTGCAGAATCTGGCATTGCTGATCTTTGGCGCGGATGCCAAGAGCTTTGTAACTGTAATTGATGTTCCCACCGTAACGCTGTTTGACGGTCAGTTAACAATTAAGGGAATTACCATCGTAACCATCGCTGCATGTATTATCATCATGTGCAGTCTTACGTTTTTTGTTAAGAAAACAAAACCGGGACGTGCCATGCAGGCAGTTTCCGAGGACAGGGATGCGGCCCAGCTTATGGGCGTCAATGTAAATGCGACGATTTCCCTGACCTTTGCTATTGGTTCCGGCCTTGCTGCTATCGCAGGCCTGCTTTTGTGTTCTGCGTATCCTACTCTGACGCCGTATACAGGCGCTATGCCCGGTATCAAGGCTTTCGTGGCTGCGGTATTCGGCGGTATCGGTTCCATTCCGGGAGCAATGATAGGAGGAATCCTTCTGGGAGTGATCGAGATCTTCGGAAGAGCTTATATTTCCTCCCAGGTTGCAGACGCGATCGTATTTGCAGTGCTGATCATCGTGCTTCTTGTAAAGCCTGCGGGTCTGTTCGGTAAGAACATCCAGGAGAAAGTGTAAGGTGGCCGGTATGAAGAGAAATATGAGTAAGACATCAAAAAACAATTTTATAAATTACATAATGATCATTGCGATTTTCGCAGTTGTTCAGACGCTTTCCTCCACAGGAAACCTGTCCAGGCTGCTTACGGGACTTCTGGTGCCCCTGTGCGTATATACTATTGCGGCGATTTCCCTGAACCTTGTAGTCGGATTTTCAGGAGAGCTGAGTCTGGGACATGCGGGCTTTATGTGCCTGGGGGCTTATTCAAGCGCCCTGTTTTCCCATGTGGTAAGTGATTCCATTCCTTCCGTTCCGAGACTGATCCTTGCCATTCTCATCGGCGCGGCAGTTGCGGGAGTATTCGGCGTCCTTATCGGTATTCCGGTACTGAGGCTCCGGGGGGATTACCTTGCAATCGTAACCCTGGCCTTTGGAGAGATCATCAAAAACCTGATCAACATTTTATACGTGGGAGTGGACGAGAACGGACTTCATGCTGCTACCAGCTCCGCAGGCCTTAAGCTGGCCCCCGGAGGGAAACAGATCATGAAGGGAGCTCTCGGTATTTCCGGCACAGCCACTCTTTATAAGGACATTAAGGGATACTTCTTCCTGATCGGCATCATCCTGATCCTGATCACCTTATTTATTGTACAGAATCTGGTGAATTCCAGAAGCGGACGTGCCATTATGTCTACCAGAGACAACCGTATCGCAGCAGAGTCCGTAGGTATTAACGTAACAAAATATAAGCTTCTGGCATTTACCATCTCCGCAGCGCTGGCTGGTGTGGCGGGAGTGCTTTATGCCCACAACCTTTCCATGCTGAAGGTATCCATTTTTGACTACAATATGTCGATTCTGGTTCTTGTATATGTAGTTTTGGGCGGAATCGGAAATCTGCGCGGTTCTGTGATCGCAACAATCGTTCTGTATGCGCTTCCAGAACTGCTTCGTGGATTCTCCACCTACCGTATGCTGATTTATGCTATCGTGCTGATCGCAATGATGCTCTTTAACTGGGCGCCGGCAGCACGTAACTGGAGAAGCCGTATGTTTGAGAAATTTAAAGGAAACAGACAGAAGAAGGAGGCGGCTTAATTATGGCAATGCTTGAAGTTAATAATTTGTCCATTCAGTTCGGCGGCCTTCATGCTGTTGATAATTTTAATATGACAATTGAGAAGGGACAGCTTTACGGTCTGATCGGGCCTAACGGCGCGGGCAAGACGACGGTTTTTAACCTTCTGACAGGGGTATATAAGCCCACGGAGGGAGTTGTAAGGCTGGACGGAACAGAGATTACCGGGAAAAGCACCATCGAGATCAACAAGGCGGGAGTGGCGAGAACCTTCCAGAATATCCGCCTTTTTAAGGATATGCCGGTGCTGGACAACGTAAAGGTGGGGCTTCATAACCGCCACAGCTATTCCACATTGACGGGAATCCTCAGACTTCCCAAATATTTCAGAGTGGAAAAAGAGATGAATGAACGCGCCATGGAGATCCTGAAGGTATTTGATCTTGACAAAGAGGCGGATTACCTTGCAGGAAATCTTCCCTACGGGAAACAGCGTAAGCTGGAGATTGCCAGGGCCCTTGCTACGGAGCCGAAGCTTTTGCTTCTTGACGAGCCGGCGGCAGGTATGAATCCCAATGAGACGCAGGAGCTGATGGACACCATCCGCTTTGTAAGAGATCATTTTGATATGACGATCCTTCTGATCGAACATGATATGAAGCTGGTAGGCGGTATCTGTGAAGAACTGACAGTCCTGAACTTCGGCCAGGTGCTGACACAGGGAGTTACGGCAGAGGTGCTCAAAGACCCGGCGGTTATCACGGCATATCTGGGTGAATAGGAGGAAGCAGAAAGATGGCAATGTTAGAGGTAAAAGATTTACACGTTTATTACGGCGTGATTCAGGCATTGAAGGGTGTTTCCTTTGAGGTCAATCAGGGTGAGGTAATTGCCCTGATCGGCGCCAACGGTGCGGGCAAGACCACAACACTGCACACGCTTACCGGATTGATTCCCGCAAAACAGGGCTCTATTATTTTTGAAGGGAAGGATATCACCCGGGTGCCTGCCCATAAGATCGTTCAGATGGGGATCGCTCATGTCCCTGAAGGAAGAAGAGTTTTTGCGGAGTTAAGCGTATATGAAAATCTGATCATGGGAGCTTACACCCGTAAAGATAAAACGGAGATCGCAGAGAGTCTGGCAAATGTTTATAAGCGTTTCCCCCGTCTGGAGGAACGTAAAAACCAGCGTGCCGGTACCTTATCCGGCGGAGAACAGCAGATGCTTGCCATGGGGCGCGCTCTTATGAGCAAGCCCAGGATCATTGTAATGGACGAGCCGTCCATGGGTCTGTCTCCGATTTTTGTAAACGAGATTTTTGACATTATCCAGAGCGTCAGCGCCAGCGGGACAACGGTACTTCTGGTTGAGCAGAATGCAAAGAAGGCCCTTTCTATCGCCGATAGGGCATACGTTCTGGAAACAGGAAGAATTACGTTATCGGGTAAGGCGGAGGATCTTCTCAATGACGAATCCGTGCAGAAAGCATATTTGGGCGAATAGGAGGTGTGCAAAAATGGATAATGTTGTGATTACCATTGCAAGGCAGTATGGCAGCGGCGGACGTACCGTGGGAGAAATGCTGTCCAAAAAACTGGGGATTTCTTACTATGACAAGAACATCATCCGCATGGCTTCTGATGACAGCGGAATCCATGAGGAGCTGTTCGGGCGCGTGGACGAATATAACAGCGCCAAACCGCCGCTTTTTAAGAAAAGCAGCGTGTATACGGGAGAATTGGTTCCGCCCAGCAGCAAGGATTTTCTTTCTGATGAGAATCTGTTCAGTTATCAGGCAAAGGTCATCCGCGAACTGGCGGAGAAGGAATCCTGCGTGATCATCGGACGGTGCTCCAATTATATTCTGAAGGATTATCCTAACGTTCTGAGCGTGTTTATCCATGCTTCCTGGGACTATCGGATTCAGGAGGCTTCCAAAAAGCTTGGAGGAACCACAAAAGAAGTGGAGAAATATCTTCAGAAGGATGATAAGCGGAAATTTGAATTCTGTCGCAGATTTACAGGACAGGAATGGACAGATGCCACCAACTACGATCTGTGCCTGGACAGCAGCAAGCTTGGGTATGAGATGTGTATCGAGGAAATTGAGCATCGGTTGAAAATGATGAAAAGATAACAAAGGATAACAGAGCGGAATGCGAATGTCCGCTTTACAGGGGAACAGGCGGCCTTCGCAGGAAGGCCGCCTGTTCTTGTCCGGTTCCCTTACAAACATGCTTTAGGAAAGTAGTTGCTTCCATGTTTTTTTAGTTTTATGTTTTATGAAGAGGACAACGGAAAATATAAGCAATCCTATAGGTATAAGGATGGCAGAAGTTTGAAGCGACTCATCATTATGGTAGAGGTCATAAAAGTAGCGGCGGTGTTCGTTTGGGTCGATCACAATACGGTTGTCAGAGGTCATAAGCCCATAAATTTGCCCATCATTTAACTTATAAACAGGGGCATATTCAAATTTCTTTAATCCTTTATATTTTTGAACCTGCAGGGTTAATTCCTGGTTTAAAAGAGGATCACTCCAGCTTTTTGCGTGGATTTCATTAGGAAACCTCATTCCCCTTAATATGTAGACGTGCCCGTCGTCCATGGTGAAGCGGAAAATATTACCGCTTCTGAGTTTAAAATATTCAATTTCAGATGCGGATCCTTTAACGTCTGTCAGTTCAATTGTCAGATATTTAGATTCCGCATGAGTATACAGCCATATCCCTGCGATACTGATAGAAAAGCAAACCATACCTGTCAGCAGCAGAAGACGCAGGAGAATGCCTGTTACTGCATTACGGAATACGATTTCACGTTTAAAGACATAAATGATAATGGGAATCCAGGGAATTCCAACTATTAAGACGATGATAAGGGTCATTTTGGCAATCATTCTGTTTTATTTAATTCATTCTGGGCTGTTCCAGCCTTGATCTCTTCATATTTTTCAATTGTAATGCCTAATACTTCACATGCTTCCATCAGCGATATGCCTAATTTTTTTACGACATTATCAACGGTCTGAACTTTTACAATATCCGTATTGTTGGCGACGGCAGCATCAACGGCAGCACTGACGGCAGCATCCACAGCGGTATTAAGTTCAGCATCAAGTTCAGGCTGCATAAGTTTCCGTAATTCTTCAAACATAGTTCCATCCTCCTTGATATCATTAAAGGCTTTCCGGTTGGCTTGGGAAGCCAGGTTCAGGACGGCATTGGTTTCCGTAAACATGTCCATTAGCAAAAGGAATTGTTGCTCTTCAGGCAGAATATTATCCGCCTAGAATAAGCATAACATATGGATGTTGGTTTTTCCACTGAAAAATTCTTTAAACGTATAAAAATTCTCTTAAACATGGATAAATCCCTATGTCAAAAGGATTTGACATGGGGATTTTTTCTGTTATAAAACGAGCATACGGTCAACGGTAACAAAATCATAGCCCTCGTCAGAAAGCTTATCAATAATCTGAAACGCCGCTTCCACTGAGGTTTCGTAGCCGTCATGCATCAGGATAATGGAGCCGTCTTCTACCTGGTTATCCACAATCTGCAGGATGGAATCGACATTTTTGCTCTCCCAGTCCAGCGTGTCCACGGTCCAGAAAACCGGAAACATATTGACACACAGCTCCATATCCTTTCTCCAGGAACCAAAAGGCGGCCGGAGATACAGGGGATAGACGCCTGTGAGTTCATAAATCTCATTGCTCGTCTTTTCGATTTCTTCTTTTGCTTTTGCGGCGGAAAGCTTACTGAGCTGCACATGGTTATACGTGTGATTCCCGATTAAATGACCTTCTTCTGAAATCCGTTTTACCAGTTCTTCATTCCCCTCGATATTTTTTCCTGTAAGAAAAAAGGAAGCCTGAATGCCTCGTTCCTTTAAGCCGTCCAACAGCATGGGCGTATACTTTTTGCTTGGCCCGTCGTCAAAGGTCAGAGCAACTCTTGGTTTTTCCAGAGAATCCTCCACCAGCCGCAGCATTCCTTCCCCTGCCATGACACGCGCCGCTGCCTTTACGCTTTCTTTTAGCTGCCATGTTGTTTTTTGGGGAGATTTTATGGCTGCCGCAAAAATCAGGATGCCCGCTGTCAGGATACCCGCCGCGGCAATCTGCCAGCCATTTTTTTTCATAACCACCTCCGGAAAAGCCTTCCTCCCATATATATGCCCGGCGGCTCTTTATGATTCCTGCAAAGCTTCCGCACAGATAAAGATAAAGTGTGAAAAATTATAAAAAATATAAAATTAATGAAATAAAATGCCTTTCCCATGTATTATAGTATTGAAGGACGAATCCAGACGGGAGTCATCCCGCTCTGGTACATGCCCTGACAAGGGCTGCACAGAACAAGAGAAAAAGGAGGAAAAGCGATATGCGAAAAAGAATTTATGCAGTTTTATTGGCGTCCGCGCTGACCGTGGCATCCATTAACCCGGCTTATGCGGCAGAGTTTGGAGACGGGACAGAACAAATGGAAATGACAGAAGAAAATTCGCCCACACAGAAGGAAGAGGAAACCGGAGAACTTTTTGACAGCGGAGAAGAAGCGGAAGCAGACTTGTTTCTATCAAAAGATGAGGAAAGCGCAGATTCCGTTTTGAAAATGAGGGATGAAAATTTATATATCGATATGGGCAGCGCCCGGGTCGGGTATACGTCTTCGGAACTTACAGGCAATTCAGAATATCTGGAAAATTCCGGGGACACGCCGCTTCATCTGCAGGATGTAAAAAGCAAGTATTTTAACGTAAGATTTGATGATCAGACAATTCCGGCAAACGGCACTGTTTGGCTTTACATGATTCCTAAGACCGGCTTAAAGCAGGGAAAATATCAGGAAACCATCAAACTGCGTACAGAAGAAGGACAGGAAGTCAGTCTGGAAGCCGTATTTTCCGTAGGCGCGCAGGTAAAACAGAAGAAAGCGATCTTACTGGACAGCCGGGAAATTACCATAAATTTTTATAAAGACAAGTATGAAGAAGGGGATTATTACGAGGAGCCGGAAGAGGTAGAATGGGCGTACTTATATATCACAAACATCGGAACTACAACAGTGAATCTGAACCTGTCAAAACTGCAGTATCTTGTAACGGAGGACAGCATAACTCTGGAACCGGGAGAGCAAAAAGAAATTAATTTTAAGGCGGGATTTCTGCATCTGTATGCAGGGGAATACCAGGAAACTCTCCATATCACGGATGATACCGGGGCGATTCAGGAGGACGTATCGTGCAAAATTTCCGTTAAAGGGCCAAGAAAACTGTTTACTGTTGACAAAGAAAAGATGACATTCAAAAGAGTGCAGGATGAGAAAGTAAAGGAAGAACTGATTTCTGTTACCAATCATACCGCAGAACCTCATGCGTTGGCAATCAAAAGGGTTTACGGCTCCGAGGCATTTGAGATCAGCGGCCTTTCTAAAGACATGCTCAATCCCGGCGAGACGGCAACCTTTACGGTTTCTCCAAAAAAAGATGCCCAAAAGGGCAGATATTACGAAACTCTGAAGCTGTGTGCGGACGGCGGGGAGACGGACTATCAGAACATTCAACTGTCTATGGAGGTTTATCCGAAGATTACGAAGCTTGTCTATGGAGATGAGGAAAAAGGGATAGAGATTACAAAACGGTATGGAATAACAAAGGAAAGACTGAACGACTATCTGGCTATGGAAGCTGTTATTATGGAACTTTCCGATGGCTCCGTCGTTTATCCAAAAGTGAGCTGGGACTGGGAAAGCTGTCCGTATAATCCATCAGACAAAAAGGAACAGACATTTGAAGTGTATGGAACTGTGACGATTCCGGCGAAAACCGGAAATCCGGATGGAATTTCTCTTGAAGTACCGGCGAAAATCAGAATCCTTGCCTATGAGCCGATGAAAAGGCCGGAGATTTTTACAAACTATATTTCCGGAAATAGTGCAGAGGTGATCTTAAAGGAATATGTAGAAGAAGCGGAAGGATATGAGTTCGTGCTTTCTACCCGAAAAGACTTCCTGAAATCCCAAAAATTTTCACGTAAAGAACAGGTTCTGAAAAACGTAGATACATTTGGAGAAATCGAGATACCGCGTAAAGACTTTCGGAACCTGAAAGCAGGACATTATTACAGCGCCTGCCGTGCATACAAAACAGAAAAGGGAAAAAAGATTTACACCAAATGGTCAGGGGTAAAAGAATTTGATATCAAGAAAGGAAAGCCTGCCACGCCTGTCATCAAAAAAGTAACCATATCCGGAAATAAGGTGACGGTTTCTGTGGGAAATATTGCGAAGAACGACCGTTATCAATGCATTTTGGGGACAAAGGCAGAGAATGGAGTACCGATACGGGGAAAAGGAATGAGTTTTACTCAAAAAGGATCTTTTACGGTGACTTTTGAATCCGTACCAGCAGGGAACTATTATCTTGGATTGCAGAGCTGGCACGAACAGGAGGACGGCACTTATTTCAGCGACTGGTCGAAGATCAGGAAGATGACAGTTTCGGCAAAATCTCCCGCCAGAGTGAATATGGAGGTCTGCAAGGTCTCCGGAAAGAAGCTAACCGTAAAAATTCCTGTTCCCGGCACAGCGGAAGGGTATGAGATAGCAGTAGGAACCTCCGCCAAAAAGACGGGGTATACGGGCACGTATGCATATGCTCCCACAAATATCCGCTATTCCAAAACCGCAAAAATAAAAAAAGGACAGAAACAGGTGACAGTAACATTTACAAATATGAAACCTGGTGAGTATTATTACGTGGGCGCCCGCACCTACCGAACGGAGAATAACAAGAAACTCTATAGCCGCTGGAGTTCCTATGGTACAGTCAGGGTAAAATAATCCCCACCGCTTAGTGATCTGCATACTTGAAGCGGGGGAAAGGCTTATCTGCGTTCAAACACACTCTTGCATCTTTGGGAGATAAAGGCTATAATAAGAACGAATGTACGAATAAAACAGCAGCAAAAATCAGCAAGATCACTAGAATTGAGAGAAGAAAAACATGGATTTATTTGAATATGCAAAATCAAAAACTCTGGAACGGGAATCTCCGTTGGCGTCACGTCTGCGGCCGTCGTCTCTGGAAGAGGTGGTAGGGCAGGAGCATATTGTGGGGAAGGGCAAATTGCTTTACCGCGCCATCAAGGCGGATAAGCTGACTTCCGTTATCTTTTATGGTCCGCCCGGAACAGGCAAGACGACCCTTGCCAAGGTCATTGCCAATACTACCAGCGCCGAGTTTACGCAGATCAACGCTACCGTAGCCGGGAAGAAGGATATGGAGCAGGTAGTGAAGGAAGCGCAGAATAACCTTGGCATGTACGGCAAGAAGACCATCCTTTTCATTGACGAGATTCATCGCTTCAATAAAGGGCAGCAGGATTATCTTCTTCCCTTTGTGGAGGACGGGACGCTCATCCTGATCGGCGCCACTACCGAAAATCCTTATTTTGAGGTCAACGGCGCGCTTTTGTCCCGCTCCATAATTTTTGAATTAAAATCCCTGGAGATTGAGGACGTCAAAAAGCTGATCCGCCGTGCTGTCACGGATGAGAAAAAGGGAATGGGAAGCTATCATGCTGTGATAGATGAGGACGCTTTGGAATTTCTTGCAGATATGGCGGGCGGGGACGCCAGAAATGCCCTGAATGCCGTAGAGCTTGGAATCCTCACTACCCCCAGAAGTGAGGACGGCCTGATCCACCTGACCCTTGAGGTGGCGTCCGAGTGTATTCAGAAGCGGGTAGTCCGGTATGACAAAAACGGTGATAACCATTACGATATCATATCCGCTTTTATTAAGAGCATGCGCGGCTCCGACCCGGATGCCGCTGTATATTACCTTGCTAAGATGCTGTATGCGGGAGAGGATGTTAAATTTATCGCAAGGCGTATCATGATC
The DNA here is from genome assembly GCA_030524715.1 of Eubacteriales bacterium. GTDB lineage: Bacteria > Bacillota > Clostridia > Lachnospirales > Lachnospiraceae > Blautia_A. Next base: position 14,228 of record JAUNGB010000061.1, read on the forward strand.
CTTGCCTCTGAGGATATCGGAAATGCCGATCCTCAGGCGCTCTGTGTGGCCGTGGCTGCCGCTCAGGCGGTAGAGCGCGTGGGAATGCCGGAGTCCCAGATCATCCTTTCTCAGGCAGTTACCTATATGGCCTGTGCTCCCAAGAGCAATTCGGCCGTAAACGCTATTTCCGCCGCTATGGATTCGGTGAAACGCACGAAGACCACGGTGCCGTCCCACCTTCAGGATGCGCATTACGGCGGCCACGAAAAGCTGGGGCATGGCGTAGGCTATCAGTATGCCCACAATTATCCTAACCATTATGTAAAGCAGCAATACCTCCCTACGGAGATTCTGGAGGAGCGTTTCTACGAACTGAGCGATATGGGCTACGAGAAGCAGTTGAAGGAACATATGGCGCATATCAAGGGAGAGGCATAGAATAAAGAGAGAGCATGCATAAGAAAAGTATACATAAGAACATCATGGGAAAAGAATACATGTAAAGGCATAATATATGGAGGAGCTGTCACAACAGCTCCTCCATAATCATTCCATAAATATCCTGGCTTTTTTTCGACCAGTTTTTGCAGATGGATTTGGCTGCTTCCAGACTGGGGGCGGCCAGATTTAAGTCTATGACTGACGCATTTTTCTCGATAAGCTGGCATCTCACCGCATAGCCTCCCTGAGACGTCTCGTAATAGTCCGCCGGGGTAAGAATCCGTTCAGGTTTCTCACAGCCCTTTGTCCTCAGATAATCCCGTACCTCCTGCCGGATATCGGAGGACAGATCATCCTCAAAATAAGACAGGGTCGTTTTTCCTTCCTCCGTCAGCGAATAGTAGGAAGTGTTCTGTATCTTCTTTTTTTTCAGCAGGCCGGATTCCACAAGCTCTGATACCGCCTGCTGTAAATGAAAATAATTGGTATATTCCCGCTCGAGGATAAACTCTGAAAGCTGGGAATTGGTCAGCGTTGTTTCTGAATGATCCAGCATATACATAACGATCAGTTTGTAAATTGTAAAAGGTGTTGCCATTTGTTTCTCCTTTCATGGCAGGTCAGGAAAGCTTTGTCCGGGCTTTTCCCTGAAAACTCTGCCGTTCCTTCATCTGATGATGAAGAAGATTGAGGATCTCACGTTTACGGCTTGCCCACAGCGGCGCAATGAGAAGCTCTTTAGGGCCGTCGCCGGTCATCCGGTGAATGACGATCGAAGGATCCAGATGCTCCAGACAGTCGATCAGAAGATCCAGATATTCGTCCCGCTCATATACCTGAAAAAGCCCTCTGGCGTAGTCAAGTGCAAGGTCGGTGCCCCTGAGCACATGGAGAAGCTGCAGCTTGATGCCCTGGATATCCTTTCCGTTCAAATATTCCATTGTTTCCAGAATATCCTCCCGGGTTTCTCCGGGAAGGCCAAGGATTGTATGCACGATCACTTCAATCCCACGGCTTCGGAGCGACTCCACGGCTTCGTCAAAGCAGGAGAGCGGATATCCTCTGCGGATATATTCCGCTGTCCTTTCATGGATGGTCTGAAGGCCAAGCTCCACCCATACCGGTTTCACATGGTTCAGCCTGTTTAAAAGGGCAAGCACATCTTCGCCCAGACAATCCGGCCTGGTACCGATAGACACCGCTGCCACCTTCGGGTGGGAGACAGCCTCTGTGAAGATCCGTTCCAGATATTCTACCGGCGCATATGTATTAGTATATGCCTGAAAGTATGCAATATATTTCTTAACAGGCCTTTTTGCGCAAAGAATTTGAATCTGGCTGTCAATCTGCTCTGTGATGGAAAGAGAGGCGTCCGCGGCAAAATCCCCGCTTCCCCCTGCGCTGCAGAAAATACATCCATGGCTGCCCAGCTTACCGTCGCGGTTAGGACAGGACATCCCTCCGTTTAAAGATACCTTATAAACCTTTTCCCCAAACCTTTCCCGCAGCATATAGTCGAGAGAGTGGTAGGGCCTGCCGTTCCAGCTTGTGGGAGTCATACAGTGTCTCCGGAATCAGGAAGGGATTCCTCCGGAGCCGGTTCCTCTTCAGCCTCCTTGGGAATATAGTGATCGAAGATCTTCCGGAAGAAGAAGGACTGACCGTAAGCGATGGATGAAAAACCGAACATAAAGAACAGCATGATAAGCGTGGACTGTATGCGGACATCCGGAATAAATAGGATCAGTACGGGGATGATCCAGAATGCAAGCATCAGGATCGTAAACGGCAGGTGACGGATGGCCATCAGAAAGGAATTGGTAAAGGTGTTTCTGATAGTATTATAAAATTTCGCCAGAACCGGATAAATATAAAGCAGCAGCATCGCATACAAAAGGGCAAAGGCGACAAAGATACAGAATAACACCCGGTACATACCGCCGGTGGCATTTCTGACAATGGTCAGGTCAAGGAACAGGATAAGTCCTGTGGCAAGCATGATCAGGTGTATGATAGTCGCCTGTTTGAAATTTTCTTTGAAGGATTTAAAAAAGCTTTTGACAATATAGGATTCCTCATTCCGTACCATTTTCATGGTTACATAATACAGTGCGGTTATGGAAGCGCCTGCGGTTACGATGGGAATACAACATGCCAAGCATAAAAGGTTCACGATGATCAGATCGGCCACCTTTCCCATAAATGCAAAAAATTTATTGTCCATGTTAAAAAATCTGTCCATTTTCACAACTCCTTTGTATGATATTTACTGTAAAAGTACGTGACTGGTTACTGTCTGCGCCGTAGGTGTGAACAGTAAACCGTGACTGTTCGCACAGTTCTGTCCTGCGGGGCATGAGTATGTCAAAGCACCGGTTATTATTAAATAGTATAGCGGACTTGCCGGGAAAAAGCAAGTGATACTGATGGATTACGCAGGCGTATAACCAGACAAACGTTACGTATGGACGATCTGGCAGAGCGCAGGGAAAGAAATCCCCTTACAAAAGTGGAAGAACTGGAGGAAGTAAACTATAACCAGATTGATGGAATTTTAAATAATATGGGGCAAAAAGAAACAGGCAGATCGGAGAAAAAGAATTTATCCATTATGGAGCGGCTGGAGCGAAATAAAGAGCGGATTGCCCAGAATGGGCAAAAGGGGCAAATATCAAAGGATGCTGCGAAAAAACCTGAATGGGTGATGGATTGATTAAGATAGGAAAAGCGAGATAAGCATGGTGGCAGAGGGTGTAGAGAATACACCTTCTGCCGTCTTTTTGCGTTAAGAAATATTAAAAACAGAAGGAATGTCCAAGTGGGAAGCATCAGGCAGAGAATATATGTTTAAAGAGGTAAAGGAACCAGAAGAAAAAGAGATAGAAACAATTGTTTCGGGAATAAGCGGAATTAAAATTGCTATTGGAGGAAATTAGTACCAGATGTGGTGTGTTTCTCAGAAAAAAGATGGCCAGTATCTGCCATCTTTTTTCAATTACGCTTTAAAACTTGCGATGGCATTTGTTGAGAATCACCGATTTGAATATCATTACGGTACTACCAGGATGATTATTTGAATTCTTTACCTCGTTTACAAATCTTATTACATCCTCCAGCGTAGAAAGTGTAGCGAAATAAAAGACCAGGTCCTTGGTATAAGCAAGTAGGAAAAACACGATATTTAAGGAAATTCTGTCTCTTAATTTTGCAATATAGAAGATGCAATTTCCAGAAAACGCTTCGTCCCTTTATTTGGTTCCGTAGAATAAACAATCCCATAAGGGATGCTGTAAGGAACTTCAAAAGGAATGGTAACTAAGGACGGATGAATATCATTCCAGCCGTCCAGCGTCAGCAGGATATAATCATTTTCTTCGCAGTAGTTAAAGACTTCAATATCGTAATGGTGCGGGGCATCTGCAATGGCAATCTGCGGATGCCCTTTTTCTATGTCCTGCCGGATCTGATCGTTGATCGGGCTGTTTCCCGGTTTCATAATCATCAGCGTTTCACCGTACAGATCGGGAATAGAAACGCTGTCCTTTCTGGACAACCGATGCTTTTTAGACATGGCGAGGCAAAACCGGCGGTTCCCTAACTCAAGAAAACGGCACAAATCGCCTGCAGCGGCCGGATCATAGCTGCCGGTTATCAGATCGTATTTCTTCCCTATATCCCGGTATGCTGTGCCTGTATTGGTATCTTCAAAGGGAATGACTTTCAGGCGAAATTCTGGATATTCATCGCTGATCCTGCCCCATAAATCCATCAGGTTTTTGCATGGATATAAAGCCGAGGTTCCAACACGGATGGTCTGTCTGTTTATCGCCTCTGCCTGATAAGCGCGGTCAATCGCTTCTTCGGAGTATTGTATCATAAACTTTGCGTCCTTATAGATAGACTTCCCCGCTTCTGTCAGATGGATGCCGCGCGGGGTTCGGATCAGGAGCTGTAATCCGATGTGTTCTTCTAAAATATTCATCTGCTTCATAATTGCAGTAGAGGATATGTATAAACTTTCAGCCGCCTTTGTAAAACTTCCCCGGTCTGCAACTTCTACAAAAACTTTGAGCATTGCATTATACAAGATAACGCCTCCTTAGTATCAACTGGTAGTTGATACTATTCTACCCTTTTTGAAATTCTCTGTCAAGGGCATATCGGTTATAATAAGGACGTAGAAAGAAGGGCGGTATCAAATGCCTGAACTGATCGCGTATTTCTCACGGGCAGGCGAAAACTATGTGAACGGAAACATCCTGAACCTGAGCGTGGGAAATACAGAGCTGGCAGCAAAATTCATACAGGAGGTCACAGGCGCTGATTTATATAAGATCGAACCGATTCTGGAATATTCCAAAGATTATTCGGAATGTCTGGAGGAGGCAAAAGAGGATCAACGCAGACAGGCCAGACCGGCGTTAAAAAAACCATTTCCCGATATGAAAAAGTATGAGGTTATTTATTTGGGCTATCCGAATTACTGGGGAACGATGCCGGTGTTCACTTTTCTGGAAGGATGTAGGCTTGACGGGAAAATCATCCGCCCTTTCTGTACCCATGAGGGCAGTAAAATGGGGCATAGTCTGGATGATATAAAAAAGATTTGCCCGGATGCAGAGGTAAAAAATGGCCTTGCCCTTTGCGGCGCAGGGATTCATTTTGCAAAAGAAACAATTATGGAATGGCTGAACGCCCAGGGGCATACCATTATGCCTGAAAAAAAACAGGCGAACAGAGGAAAGGAGATTGATGTTATGCAAACGACAACATTAAGTAATGGCGTGGAAATGCCGATGGAGGGATTTGGCGTTTTTCAGGTGCCGGAAGCAGAAGTATGCGAGCAGGCGGTCAGCGATGCGCTTGCAGCAGGGTATCGCCTGATTGATACGGCGGCGGCTTATTTTAATGAAGAAGCGGTCGGCGCAGCAATCAAAAAAAGCGGGATTCCCCGTGAAGAACTGTTTATCACGACAAAGCTGTGGATTCAGGACGCGGGATATGAAAATGCAAAAAAGGCGTTCCAGACTTCACTGGATAAGCTGGGGCTTTCCTACCTTGATCTTTACCTGATCCATCAGCCTATGAATGATTATTATGGTTCATGGCGCGCTTTGGAGGAATTATACGAAGAAGGAAAGGTACGGGCCATCGGCGTCTGCAATTTCTACCCGGAGCGTCTGGCAGACCTTTGTGTCAACGCACGGATTAAGCCTATGGTAAATCAGGTGGAGCTGCACCCCTTCTTCCAGCAGGCAGGCGCTCTGGAAAACATGAAGGAGTTTGGCGTCCAGCCGGAGGCATGGGGACCGTTGGCAGAAGGCAAGCATGGCATTTTTACAAACGAGACATTGAGTGCCATTGCACAGAAATATGGGAAATCGGTAGCGCAGGTTGTCCTCCGCTGGAATACTCAGCGGGGTGTGGTAATCATCCCGAAATCCGTTCATAAGGAGCGCATAGAAGAAAACCTGAACATCTGGGATTTCTCTTTGAGCGAGGAAGATATGGCCGCTATCAGCAGCCTTGATCTGGGACACAGCGAGATTATCGACCATAGTGCGCCTGAAACCGCAAAATGGTTAAACGGTTGGAAAATTCACGACTAAGAAGGCAGTGACAATGAAAAAGATTTTATCCATGTTGATGGTGTGTGTTATGGTGCTTTCTCTGGAGGCCTGCGGAAACAGCGCAGAATGAAACGGAAGGCAGCAGCCCGGAGGCGACACAGGAAGAAAGCAGCACACCGGGAGCAGAAGAAACGGAAACCGAAGGAAATGAAGAAAGCGAGGAAACAGAAATGGAAGAAACAAAAAGAGTAGCTTCTGACGGAGCGCAGATGCAGACCGATGATCCGTCCATGCCGACCAGGGTTTTGGAGGAAGGAACCAGAATCAATATGCACTTTGGTGACACGGTAATTCCGGGAATCCTGAATGACAGCACCACAGCGCAGGCATTTATCGAAATGCTGCCGCTGACCGTACATGAAAGCAGATATTCCCATGATTTCTGCGGTTCAATGGGAGAAAGCCTTCCTTTTGATGAGGAAGATGAACGATATGGCTGGCTGAACGGCGATATTGCGATTGGTACGGATGTTCCGTGGTTTACGATCCTGTTTGCCGATGAAGATATTTCTGAGCAGTATGGGAACCTTGTCAATATCGGTGTGATCGACTGTGAGCTTTCACGAATTTCCGATTTGGACGGCAGTTACGATGTGCTGATTGAGTTGGCCGAATAAAAGCGGCGAAGCGTCAGACCGCTTTCAGTAGAACGGTCTGGCGCTTCTTTTTACAAAGATGTTGGAGGAAACTATGAGCAAGACGATTGACTTTCTGCATAAGGCAGGAACCTTTTACCACGCAAGCGTGGACGGAACCGAGGCAAGAGTACGCCCGATCAACTCCGTGATTTCCTATAAAGGGAAGATTTATTTTGAAACCAGCAACCGAAAAGAAATGTACCGGCAGATGCTTCAAAATCCAAGCGTTGCAATCTCCGGTATGGTAGACGGCAAGTGGATTCGGATCACCGGAAAAGCTGTGATGGATGAATCGGACGAGGCAAAGCAGGCCATGTTTGATACATTACCGGCGTTAAGAGATGTGTACTCCTATGAGGAAATGGCTCCTTACTATCTTACCGATATGAAAGCAGTTGTATATTCCTTTACCGAGGAGCCTGTTGCATTAGAAGATTGATATGGTGCGAACAAAAATTATGTTGGAGATGGGAGGATACCGATGAAAAAAAGAAAACTTAGGGAACTTGAAGTTTCCGAAATTGGCATGGGCACGATGGCATTTTCACATGGATATGGGAAAATCCCTGATCGGCAATATAGCCTTGAAGCTATCAGGGCCGCTTTTGATTATGGATGCACATTTTTTGATACGGCAGAAGCCTATGGAGCGCAGCTCTATTACGAAGGGCATAATGAAGAAATCGTAGGCGAAGCGCTGAAGGATGTGCGAAAGGATGCTGTACTTGCCACAAAATTTCACTTTCAGCCCGGAGATTATGAAGAAGGCACAGAGCTTTATACTACCGTAAAGCGCCATTTGACAAAATCATTGATCCGGCTTCAAACAGACTATGTGGACTTGTATTATTTACACCGCGTCACCGACAAGGTTCCGGTGGAGGCGGTAGCGGAGGTTATGGGACGGCTGATAAAAGAAGGCTTGATTCGTGGATGGGGACTGTCGCAGGTGTCTGTTGATGTACTGAAACGGGCGGATCAGATCACGCCGGTTTCTGCGGTACAGAACCTTTACAATATTCTGGAACGGGATTGTGAAGATGATATTTTCCCCTACTGTATAGAACATGGAATTGGCGTTGTCCCATTCTCTCCCATTGCCAGCGGCCTGCTTTCCGGCAAGATTACTGTCGGCACTGAATTTGAAAAGGTAGACGATGTGAGAAACTGGGTTCCGCAGCTAACAAAGGAAAACATTGCGGGCAACCAGCCGATCCTCGATATTATTCAGGAATACGCCGGAAAAAAGGATGCCACAAACGCACAGATTTCCCTGGCATGGATGCTGCATAAATATCCCAATGTAGTCCCGATTCCGGGATCGAAAAATAAAGAGCGTATTTTGGAGAATCTTGGCGCAGATAAGGTTTCCTTTACAGATGCAGAATTTACTGCGCTGGAAACAGCTCTGGCCGGCTGCAAGATTTATGGACACAGAGGCCATGTGGAGATGGAAGGCAAAGGATTCTTGAATAAGAAACCCCTCCGGTAAAGATAATTCTTGAAAGCGGGGCGCCGCCAGACATCAGTTTAAGGAGAGATTTTGATGAAAACAGAAAATGACAGATATAAGCATATTACAACGAACAGCCGGATTTATGATGTGATGGCGCATCCTGCTTTTGGAGATTGGGGACGTCTGATTTTCCCGTGGGATGGAACCAGCAGATATTCATCGTCTATGACCATGAAATCAGTACCGGAACTTCATTTATGGCATACGAACCGGAACGTACAGTCTATGGTTGACGGCGTAAACCGTATGATTGACGACAGGAACGCAGGGTTTCGGGTATTCTACGATATTTATACAGATAAAGAAAAAGCAGCCGATCCGTCCAAAAAGCTAACGGGCCTGTTCTTCTTCCGGGGAGAACCGGGAAAACCTTTTGCTGTGATCTGTCCGGGAGGCGGCTTCTATTATGTGGGTTCCCTGCATGAAGGATTTCCTCTGGCAATGGAACTGAACAAAAGTGGATTCAATGCGTTTGTCCTGAAATACCGGGTAGGCCAGGGGGAGACGGTTGCAAGCCGCGACCTGATTGCCGCTGTAAATTATATTCAGGCTCATGCGGCAGAACTTGAGGTTGCAAAAGAAAACTATTCCCTGTGGGGAGGTTCTGCAGGGGCAAGAATGTGCAGCAACGTAACCTATGGAGAAGGCGGAATCAGACGTCCGCAGGAGCTTTTATCCCCGGCAGCCTCCATCATTGCGTACACCTATTATGCAGGAAATCCGGCTTTTACGCGGGATGATCCGGCGGCGTATTTTATCGTGGGAACTGAGGACTGGATTGTACCGTGGCGGGATGTGAAAGAACGCGCGGAAGAAATGGAGGCCGCAGGCATCCCGGTAGAGTGCCATATTTTGAAGCATACACAGCATGGGTTTGGCGTTGGTGCGGGAACACCGGCGGAAGGCTGGATGGATCAGGCCGTTTCGTTTTGGAGAAAAAAAATGAAGTAGGATTTTCGATAAGGAGAACAGATATGACAAACAAAGACAATTACATTTTCGAGTTAAGCGATCAGGTATCAAGAAAGCCTGTGACCTATAAAAACCGTTATGGCATTACGCGGTTTCGCTGCGCTGGCGTTTGACCCGTCCTTTAATGGGTACAGCGGCGGTATGCCAAGGCATATTTCCTCGCCGGATTTCTTTGTAGAAGATTTCAGCGCAGCGGTGGATTTTATTGGAACACGCCCTTTTGTTGACAGGGATAAGATCGGAGCAGTCGGTATCTGCGGCAGCGGCGGTTTTGCTTTGAGCGCCGCACAGGTTGGCAAGCAATGATTATAAAGCATTTTTGAGAAAGTTGGGCATTTCATACATCATTGCCGGTAAAGATGCGCTGGATTATGAGGCAGCAATGGAGAAGCTTTGGAGTCCGTGATGGTTTATCCTCGAATAAAGCGGTCAGCTTTGAACTGCAAAGTGCGGAAGTAAAGGACAGGGGGCAGTGTGTGGCTGCGATATTTAGTGAACGGAAAATCAAAATAGAGAAAAAGTGTTCTGTAGAAAATATGGATTTTCACATTTCCTTTAGAATATGTATTTTAGATTTAAAAGAAAATGATATTTGATGGAAAAGGTTTTGAACATCATAAAAGAATAGTTACTGTTTAGCGTCTGCTCCATTTTATGAAGCACCACTGTCAGATAAAAGGGTTAAGTGAATTTTCTGATAAAGGCCGGTTGAAGCATGTTTGTGAAAAGGAAAGCATTATATCAAATATCCAGTAATCCAGAATAAGAACATGGCTGGGTTATTATGACTACGGCTAAATTGAAAATAATTGTTGTGTTGGTGTATCGGTTCAATGCAAATTTAGGCAGCGATTCTTAGTGAGTCGCTGCTGGATTTTTTGCAGATATTTTATTTTTGCCTGTCATGTGCAGGAGCGGGTTCCTGCTGACTTTGTTCTGATGCAATATTCAGGTATTGCTCCATATTACTACTGATAAGTTCCAATTCTTTTATTTCTGATTGTGCCGATTTATACTGTGCAGTTAGCTCGCTCTTTTGAAAGAGTAATTCACGGTATTTCGTTTTCATTTTTTCCAGATTTATATGCTGCGGATCTATTCCTTTGCGCTGCAGCATACGTTCAGCGCCGGCAAAAAGAATGATATGCGATTCATATTTACGCAGAAATGCGGATTTGCTTTTCATTTTTGACAGGCGGAATTTTTCATCCAGGATATACTGCTTATCATCATTCAAATGAAATTCGTTACGGTGGGTTCGGGTTCTGTTTGCCATTTTTATTCCTCTTTCTGCATAGTAATTTCAAAAAAGGCACAAAAAAACTGCTGTAACTCGTCCGGTTTACAACAGTCTGTTTACGCTTCTGTTCGGTTGTCTGGATAGATGTATCCACGGATAATTGTAACAAAATCAGCAGGGGCGGTCAAGTAAAGAAAAAATAAAATCACAGACGGCCAGGGGATTTTGCCTGTGTGTCCGGACACAGGCAGTGCTTGCTGTTTTTGAGGTGCAGCCTGTGGGACAGGCTGTGCGTGTTCCGATTGCATAGGCAATCATGTTGGAACACATATAGAGGGAATGGAAGTAGGATTTTTATCTGTACAAGCCATTTTTTTCAAGGTATAATAAAAAAATGCAGTAAAAGAAAAATGATTGGAGATGTGTGATATGGATCATACTACGCCGGATTATATGAATGACTTTGAAGAAATCCGTCTTATCATAGAACAGGCGATGCAGGATGCAAGCCTCAAAGTCAATGAGTCTGTTATCCGTTTATATTGGAATATTGGGAAATATGTTTCCAGGAAAGCCGCAGATGCGGGATGGGGACGTGCAACGGTAAAAGAACTTTCACAATATATTCTGTCAAAAGAGCCGGGGGTCAGAGGCTATTCGGCGCAGAATATCTGGAGGATGAAACAGTTTTTTGAAACGTATGAAAATAAGCCGGAACTGTTCCCATTGTTGACCGCAAATACATGGTCGAATAATCTGCATATTATGTCAAAAACAAAGACAGATGAAGAAAAAGTATTTTATCTGAAACTTGCTTCTAAAGAAAAATATAAAGCAAGAGAGTTGGAACGTCAGATTGACAGCGGTTATTATGAAAGGCTGTTGCTCTCAGATGGGAAAGCCCCCTCTGCCATAGACCGGACGGAAACAACGGGTATGATCCGTGATATGTATATGCTGGAGTTCCTGAACTTGCCGGAGCCATATAAGGAGTATGATCTGCAGCAGGCAATTCTGAAAAATATGAAAAAATTTCTTTTGGAATTTGGCAGGGATTTTATTTTCATGGGGGAAGAATATCATCTACAGGTAGGGAAGCACGATTACTTTGTCGATCTTTTGTTTTACCATAGGGAATTGCAATGCCTGGTTGCCATTGATTTAAAGATTGATGATTTTAAACCGGAATACTTGGGGAAAATGGAATTTTATCTGGAAGCCTTAGACCGGGATATAAAGAAACCGCATGAAAATCCGAGTGTGGGAATTATTCTCTGCAAAAGCAAGGATGAGGATGTTGTGGAATATGCGCTGAGCCGTAACATGAGTTCCACGATGATTTCCGAGTATCGGACGAAGCTGATTAGCAAAGAAATTTTACAGAAGAAATTAGAGGAATTGTATGATGCTGTTGAAGATCAAAACTCTCAACACGTTGAGAGTTTTGAAATCGTCACTTGATAACAGGTGGCGGTTTTTTTATGTCCAAAAGGAGGTGCTATCTATTTGGAAGCCAAGATAAATAAGGAAATCCGCAATTATACGGAGAGTATGTTTTTCAGGCTGTCGATGCGGCAGTTCGTTTTTTCTGTCCTTGTCTGCGGCGTGGCGGTGGCTTGTATTTCCTGCTCCGCCCACGGCTTGGCACGGAAACTACTCGATCAGGCAAACAATAATAATTTTAGTTGTGTTCCCCGGGCACTTTGGTATAATAAAGGAAGATCGGAACGGAAGAGAGGAAAAGTATGGGAAACAAACGACCGGTGAGAAGAGAACTTTTACTGCTGCTGCTTGCGGCGGCGATTTCCGCAATATTTTATATCCTGGTAAGTTCCTATTACAATAAGATCATGGAAGAGGCCGGAGTCAATACTACGGAACTGAACCAGGTTTATCAGTACCAGTATGAAATGATCGTGGACAGCCGGAATATCACCTTCTGGCAGGCTGTTTATGAGATCGCAAGGGAAGAGGCGCTTTCCCACGGAGCTGTTCTGAAGCTGAACGGCACAGACTGGGGACAGGATTACGATAAGGTGGATTTTATGGATATGAGCATTGCCGCAAAGGTGGACGGGATCATTCTGGAATACAGCGGTGAAGAGGGGCTGGAAGAAAAAATCGATGAAGCGGTGGAGAAGGGAATCCCTGTGGTTACCGTTGTAAACGACGCGCCCAAAAGCCTGCGCCAGTCCTTTGTGGGCATTAATGACTATCAGCTGGGGCTGGCATACGGAGAACAGGTGGCAAAGCTTGTGGATTCCAATACACGGAGAGTCCTTGTGCTTTTGAACAGGGAGAAGGAACTGGAGCAGAACCAGATCTATGCGGAGATCAATCGGGCGGTGGTAGATAAAGCGGGAGGCCGCGGGAAGATCAAAATCCAGGCGCAGAATCTGATTTCCAAAAGCCAGTTTGATGTGGAGGAAGCTATCCGCACCATTTTTCAGAGTCCTGAAGGGCCGCCGGAAATCCTGGTCTGCCTTGACGAAGTGACTACGGAATGTGCGTATCAGGCAATGATCGATTTCAATATGGTAGGGGAGGTCAACATCGTAGGTTATTACATCTCAAAGACCATCACAGACGCCATAGAAAACGGCCTGATCCCCGTAACCATCCAGATGGACGCCGCCCAGGTGGGAACCTATAGCATCGAAGCCCTGACAGAATACTGGGAGGTTGGACGCGCCAACTCTTATTATAATGTGGATCTGAATATAGTGACAAAAGAAAACGTTGTTCAGTAACGTAAAGCGGCCATTGTCACTGAACGCTTTGCAGCAGGAGCACAGGGTACACAGCGAAGAATTTTCATTTTGTGGAGAAAGGGCGGTAAACGATGGAAAATAAAAGAAAAAGCTGGCGTTTTCAGGATCAGACGCTGGTGGTCAAGGTGCTTTTTGAGGTGGGCCTTGTGGCGCTGCTTTTGTTCGGCACCAATATGATGATGTACTGGCAGGTCAACAGGGCTATGCAGAGTCTGGATACGGTGTACGCAAGCAACGTGGATCTGGCAGATCTGGCGGATACTCTGGACAGCGTGCAGACAAACGTGTATAACTATCTTACGGTAAAGACCTCCGACTCGCTGGAAGGCTATTACCGCAGTGAGGAAAAATACCGGAGGCTTCTGGAAAAGCTCAACGGCCAGGTTATGGAAAACCCCACCAAGCTTCTGGAAAAAAATATCCGGAGCATGTCGGAAACCTATCTGGACCAGACCGCGGAGACGGTTGCCGCCAAGCGCGGGAGGAATGTGGAGAAATACAAGGATTCCTATACAGATACCCTGAAGCTGTACCAGTATCTGAATTCTTATATTTATGATCTTAACGGGCAGCAGTTTAAAAACAATTCCTCCAGCTATCAGGCGCTTCAGAGCGCCATACGGTATCTGGAGGTGGTAAGTTCTGTGATCCTGATAGTGATGATGGGGGTATGTATCCTGCTGCTGTATTTTATGATACGGGGAGTGGCCGCGCCTCTTACACGTCTGGCGGTCACCGCCAATCTGGTGGGGCAGGGCAATTTCAGCGTACAGATGCCGCCCACGGACGCTATGGATGAGGTGGGCGTAGTGACCCGTGCTTTTAATACCATGGTTTCCAGTCTTGAGGAATACATGGCGCTGACAAAGGAAAGCATGGAAAAGGAACAGCAGATGATGGAGAGGGAGCTTCTGATGGAAAACCATTTAAAAGAAGCGCAGCTTAAATATCTCCAGTCCCAGATCAATCCCCATTTCCTTTTTAATTCCCTGAATGCGGGAGCGCAGCTTGCCATGATGGAGGGCGCGGAAAAAACCTGCATTTTTGTGGAACGCATGGCGGAGTTTTTTCGCTATAATGTAAAAAAGGGCAGTGAAGACGCAACTCTTGCGGAAGAGGTGGAGACTGTTGAGAACTATATCTATATACTGAACGTGCGGTTTGCAGGGGATATCCATTTTACCAAAGAGGTGGACGAGTCCGTTCTGGACGCAAAGATACCGAGCATGATCCTGCAGCCTATTGTGGAAAACGCGGTCAATCACGGTATCCGCAACATTGACTGGGAGGGAACGATACATCTTCTGGTGAAACAGGAGGGAGATCGCATCCGGATCAGCGTCAGGGATAACGGAAAAGGGATCTCAGAAGAACGGATCGCCCAGATCTTAAACGGAGAGCTCCAAAAGCAGGAAAGTGAAGGAGATTCCACCGGAGTGGGAATGTATAATGTGATCAGACGGCTGGAGTTTTATTACCAGCAGGAGGATCTGATGGAAATTTACAGCGAGGGGGAAAACAAGGGAACGGAAATCGTGATCCTGATTCCCTGCCGTACAGAATAACAGGGGAACGGAGGAAGAGAGAATATGTATCGGATCATGCTGGCAGACGACGAGGGGATTATGCTGGAATCCCTGAAAAGTATTATTACGCGCAACTTTGGAAGCGAATGCGAGATTGCCTGCGCTAAAACAGGCAGGGCGGTGGTGGAGCTTGCGGAAACTTTCCGGCCGGATATTGCTTTTATGGACATCCAGATGCCGGGACTCAGCGGCATCCAGGCCATGAAGGAAATCCGTAAATCCAATCAGAATACTATTTTTATCGTTATTACCGCGTACGATAAATTTTATTATGCAAAGGAGTCCATCAACCTGGGAGTGATGGAATTCCTTACGAAGCCCGTAAACAAAAAAGTGATCCTGGAAGTGTGCATGAAGGCCATGCGCCAGGTGGACGAAAAGCGGCAGAAGAGAAGCGACGACCTGAAAATACGGGAAAAGCTGGAAACAGTGGTTCCCATGATCGAGTCCGGCTACATTTATAATCTTCTTTTGATGGACGACTTCCACACCTATCAGGATAATTACAGGGAGCTTTTGGACATTAAAAAGGAATATGCCTTTATGACGGTTGTGGAGTTCGGGGACAGCGATGAGAACGGGAGGCTGACCAACGCTGTGGGCGCCAGCGTGCAGGCAAGCAAATTTTATCCGGAGCTTCGGGAGATCGTGAAGGAATTTTTTGATTGCGTGG
This sequence comes from Eubacteriales bacterium, assembly GCA_030524715.1. Lineage (GTDB taxonomy): Bacteria > Bacillota > Clostridia > Lachnospirales > Lachnospiraceae > Blautia_A. Next base: position 29,677 of record JAUNGB010000061.1, read on the forward strand.
CAGGCCCGGTCATGGAAAACCGCGTGGTGTTTCTGGTTCCCCACAGTACGGGAAAGGTGGACTATGAAGAGCGTGTGGAGATCCTCACAAGAACAAGGACGATGGTGCATAAGCTGGAACAACGGATCGACAGTAAGTTCCGGGCAGGGATCGGAAGAGTACGTCCCCTGGAAAATGTAAAGGAATCCTACAGGGAGGCTCTGCGCGCATTAAGGGAGGGGGACAGCCATGTGGTACATATCAATGATGTTCCTCTGCTCCAGGAATATGACGGGGAATATCCCGTGGATCTGGAGAAACGGTATTTCCAGAGAACTCTGGAAGCAGACTATGCAGGCGCGTCGTCGGCAGCGAATATGTTTTTTGACTGGATGCTGGAAAATTACGGCGGGGATGAGTATCGGGACGATATTGAGATCAAGGTGCTGGAACTGGTGCTGCAGGTAGAATACAGGGCGTTTTTCCGCGGAGGGGTAAAATACGGCTTCCGTTACCGGACCAACTATATCCGCGACATTAAGAACTGCCGGGACTATGAGGAACTGCGGGGGTGGCTGCTTGACAAGACCTCTGTTGTCTGCCGGGGGATGAAGACGGCCAAGGAAACAGAATCGGAATCCGTGATCACAAAAGCCAAGGCGTATATCGACGAGCATTTCCAGAGTGATATTTCTCTGGACGACGTATCGCGTGTTGTGGATATCAGCCCTTATTATTTCAGTAAGCTGTTTAAACAGGAGGTGGGAGAGAATTTTATCGAATACCTGACAAAGACACGTATGCGCAATGCACGGCAGCTTTTGAAAAATCCTTCCTATAATATTAAGGAGGTTTGCGCCATGTCAGGCTACAGCGACCCTAACTATTTCAGCAGGATCTTTAAAAAATACGAGGGGATTACCCCAAGTGAATACAGAGAAAGGTTGGGATAAAAGTGAAAAAAAGAAAAAGACTTGCCCTCTGTCTTGTATGCCTCTGCCTTCTCTTTTCAGGCTGTACAGCCGGGAAAACGGAAGAAAGCGTGGATATGGCTGCCGACGGCGGGGATGCGGCAGATGGGGTAAAAATCGGCATAAGCTTTGATTCCTTTGTGATCGAGCGGTGGATACGGGACAGGGACGTATTTGTTTCCACAGCCAAAAGGCTCGGCGCGTCGGTCAATGTACAAAACGCCAACGGCGACGTAGAAGAGCAGATTTCCCAGATCGAATATCTCATAGGAAAGGATATTGATGTTCTGGTGGTGGTTCCGGCGGATTGCGACGCTCTTTCCGGGGTGATGAAAAAAGCAAAGGAAGCAGGGATTAAGACGATCTCCTATGACCGTCTTATCCAGAATGCGGACAGCGACCTCTATATGTCCTTTGATAATACGGCAGTGGGAACTTTGATGGCTCAGGCGCTGAAGAATTCCATTCCGGAGGGCGGCGATATTTTTATGATCCAGGGACCTGATGAGGACAATAATGTGAAGCTTGTGCGCTCCGGCTTTGACGCGGAAATTGAAGACAGCAACTTAAATGTGGTCTACAAGGCAAGCTGCGCCGGCTGGATGGCGGAAGAGGCTGTGGACTATGTCAGGGAGGCGCTGAAGGAATATCCGGATGTAAAGGGTATCATGTGCGGGAATGACGATATAGCCACACAGGTGATCCGCGTCCTTACCGAAAACCGCCGGGCCGGAGACGTGAAGGTGGTGGGACAGGACGGCGACCTGGCCGCCTGCCAGCGGATCGTGGAGGGAACCCAGACGATGACGGCTTTTAAATCCGTAGAGCTGCTTGCCAAAATTGCGGCGGAGTACGCGGTAAAGATGGCAAAAGGGGAGGAACTGGAACGAATTTACTACTCCATCGACGACGGAAGCGGCGAAATCCCGTTTTTGAGATTGATGCCCATTGCCGTTACGGAAAAAAACATGGATGAGATCATTATTGAGGGCGGCTACCATTCCATGGAGGATGTATACCTGAACGTGCCCCCGGCAGCAGCAACGGAGTAAAGGGGACATCCGCATTCCGTTTTTCTGCAGTTCATAAACGCAGGCAGCGCAGCCACCTGCGTTTGGACAATTTATTTTCAGAAAGTCAATAGCAAATTTTTGCAACAAAAATGTTCTGTTTTATGCAGGACATTTTTCTTTTTCAAAAAATATTGCGGTATCCTGGCAACTAAATCCTGTACCCTCCATGCTATAGTAAAGCTACAAAAAAACAGTACCCAACGGTATAAAAGAAACGGAGGATTTCAGAATGAAAAGAAAAGTGATCGTATCTATGTTATGTGCGTCTATGGTGGCTGGCATGGTCGTTGTACCAAGCGTAACCGCACATGCTGAAGAAAGCAAGGGCCTGATCGGTGTTGCAATGCCTACGCAGGATCTTCAGAGATGGAATCAGGACGGCGAGAACATGAAGAAGGAACTGGAAGCAAAAGGCTATGAGGTAGACCTTCAGTTCGCAGGAAATGAAGTTGCTACTCAGGTATCCCAGGTAGAAAACATGATCGCAAACGGCGACCAGCTTCTGGTTATCGCTTCTATCGAAGGCGATTCCCTTGGAACTGTTCTTGCACAGGCTAAGGATGCAAACATTCCGGTTATCGCTTATGACCGTCTGATCATGAACACAGACGCAGTTTCCTATTACGCAACCTTCGATAACTATCTTGTTGGAAAAACACAGGGAGAGTTCCTGGTAGACGCTCTGGATCTTGAGAATCAGGACGGACCGTTCAACATCGAATTTGTAACAGGCGACCCTGGCGACAATAACGTAAACTTCTTCTTCGGCGGCGCTATGGACGTTCTTCAGCCGT
>JAUNGB010000003.1 GCA_030524715.1 Eubacteriales bacterium
GGAAGGCAGGAACGACGCAAGGAGGGCATGCCTTCCGGCATGTTAAAAAATATGAGAACGGCAGGGTGCATACAGTGGAAGGAAATTCTGGTGACGCAGTAAGACAGGAGATTTATCTGGAAAGTTCAGCTTCGATTTTGGGATATGGTGTATGCGAAGCTTCGTATAATCTCGGCAAATCTCTGATCTGACGAACAGAAATTACATTTGGTTATAGTTAAGGATAAGGTTGCCAAACAAGTTAGCATCATCGTATGTATATTTTACAATAATTGCAAATTTAATGCTATAGAAGAGCAATATAAAACATTCTTTCTTCTTTGAAATCATATTATAGTAGTTTAAAAGTACCATATTAACAAAACAGGTGAAAATTCAGTAGATTTTCGGCCAGATGAAGGAGGAAGAATATGCTTAAAATCAGAGGATTGACAACAGAATATTTAGAAAATCCAATAGGAATTGACGCAAAAAGTCCACGCTTTTCGTGGAAGCTGGAAAGCGATAAGAGGGACGTCATGCAGAGTGCGTACCAGATTATCTGCAGCAGCAATGGGCGTACCATTTGGGATAGCGGAAAGGTGAAAAGCGATCAGTCCGTTGCCGTGCGATATGCGGGAGAAGCCCTGAAATCCGCACAGCTAGTTGAGTGGAAAGTAACAGTATGGGTGGATGAAGATAAAGCGGAAAGCAAGATTGCTTCCTTTGAGATGGGTCTTTTATCTTTGGATGACTGGGAGGCGAAATGGATTGAACCGGAAGGAGAGGTAGATCCGGATAAACTATTGCCGGCGCCGTATTTAAGAAAAAAATTTAAGGTAAAACCCGGCCTTGTAAAAGCACGTATTTACCAGACCGCGCATGGTTTATATGAATTTTGGCTCAACGGAAAAGTGGGAACAGAAGATAAATTCAAACCGGGATTTACAAGCTATTACCATCGGATCCAATACCAGACCTATGATGTGACAAGGCTTCTCACCGAAGGGGAGAATATTTGGAGTGTGAAGCTTGGCGATGGCTGGTGGAGAGGCCTGTGCGGGGGGATTAACCGAAATAATTTCGGCTATAAGCTTCATTTCCTGGGGCAGCTCGTTCTGGAATATGCAGACGGAACCCGGGAAGTGGTTGTCTCCGACGAAGAGTTCAGATGGACAACGGGAGGCCTTCGGCTCAGTGATATGAAAGCGGGGGATATCTATGATGCGAGGATGGAGCCGGATGGATGGAAAACGGTTGGTTTTGACGACAGTGCATGGGAACATGTACACCTTGCAGAGGAAGTACATTGTGACAACAAACTATTGATTCCATCGCGCAGCGTGCCTGTTTTGGAAAAGGAAAAATTGAACCCGCAGATTATCAGGGATATAAATGGCGACCTGATACTTGACTTTGGGCAAAATATAGCAGGATATGTAAAGATGAAACTGCGCGGCTGCAAAAAGGGGCAGGAAGTGATCCTTATCCATGGCGAAGACATGAAGGACGGCGCGTTTAGTGTTGGAAACATCTGTATGGGGATGGTACTTGAAGAAAGGATCCAGCAGGTAAATTATATTGCGGCAGGCAGAGACATAGAAGAATATTGTCCCGAATTTTCTATATTTGGCTTCCGTTATGTGAAAGTGACCGGCTATGAAGGAGAAATAAAAGAGGGCGATTTTATCGCTGTAGCTGTTTATTCCGCTAATAAAGAAACCGGGGAATTTACCTGCTCCAACTCATTTGTAAATAAGCTGGTCAGTAACAGCCGCTGGAGCCAAAAAGGAAATTTTATGGATGTTCCGACAGATTGTCCGACAAGAGAAAGAAGTCCTTGGACAGGGGATGCGCAGGCGTATTGCAGGACGGCGGCAGATTTTATGAATGTATATCCATTTTTTGAAAAATGGATGCAGGATTTGAATTACGAACAGTTGGAGAGCGGAAAAATATTGAATACATTTCCGTCAACCAATATCCGTCAGAATGCTGCGGAGTGCAAAAGACAAGTAGATATGCTGCTTGCCGCCGGGGCAGATCCAAATGACCAGATGGTCATGATGGCATTTGGTAATATGGAAAAAGGCGGTCCGGTAGACGGCTCTGCCGGATGGTCGGATGCCGCAGTAATTATTCCGTATACAATGTATTTGTGTTATGGGGATAAGCAGATTTTGGAAAATCAATACGAATCCGCAAAAAAACATGTGGATTATATGTTTCAATGTGCAAAGGACAAAAATGAATACCGAAAAGACGCACCGGAATATCACAATGATACAGACGGCGAACCGGATGGAAATTATATCTGGGATACACGGTATCATTGGGGAGAATGGCTGGAAGCAGATTCAAATCTTGAGATCGAGATGGCACAGTTGGAACAGAAGAAAATAAATCCGGATCCGGAGGTCCCGACGGCATTCATGTGTTATGGAGCGCAGTTGCTTAGCAGGATCGCGGAGATTCTTGGAAAAGAAGAGGATGCAGAGAAATATGCTAAGCTGGCGGCAAAAGTAAAGGCCGTGATGAATAAATATATGATTCATTCAGACGGGACAATTAAGGTAGGCAGGCAGGCACCGAATGTAAGGGCATTGGCATTTCACCTGTGTGAAGAGGACAGAGAGCAGAAGACAGCGGATAGATTGGCTGAAATGGTAAAAGAGAATACATACCATTTGAATACGGGCTTTCTTGCTACACCTTATATTTTAAACGTGCTAAGTGATTATGGATATGCGGATACGGCATATAAGCTGCTGGAGCAGGAGACAGAGCCATCATGGTTATATAATGTGACGCATGGTGCCACCACAATTCTGGAAGAGTGGAATGGCATGAAATACCACACAGGATCTTACAATCACTATAGCTATGGGGCTGTATGCAATTTCCTTTTCAGCCGTGTATGCGGCATCCGGCCCTTGCCAGAGACACCGGGATATAAGAAATTCCTGATTCAGCCTGTACTGGGCGGGACTTTCAGGTATGCAGATGCATTATATGAAAGTCTCTATGGGACAATTGAATCCGAGTGGGATAGAAAAGGAGAAGAAATTACATATGATTTTAGAATCCCGGCGAATACAACGGCTGTTGTAAGGCTGACTGCAAAAGAAACGGATGTGGAAAAGGTGAAAAAGCAGTATCCGGACGCAAAATATGTCGATCATTGCATCGAATTTGAGATCGGCAGTGGCAATTGGAGTGTTGTTCTATAAATATTCCATCTGTACGGCTGCATCAACAGATGTAAAAGTGCATCAGCATGGTTTTGGTGAATTGGAAAACAGATTAGATGTTCCAGGGAGCGGCTATTAATGCCGCTCCTTTTACGGCGTTTTCCCGCCTGTATTATAATCCTTGCGATATTTACCGGGGGAGAGCCCCACTCTGGATTTGAAAAGATGGCCGAAATAATTGGGATTAGGGATTCCCACAATACAACCGATTTTATTTGCGGGAAAATTCGTGGATACTAAAAGTTCCTTGGCTTTTTCGATTCGTAATTGGATGATGTATTCCTGCGGTGAAAAATCCATATACTTGTGAAAAATCCGAATTAGATTATATTTGCTAAAACCAGAAAAATCAGCCAGAAAATCTAAAGTCAGGGCGTGCATATAGTTGTTTTGTATATCTCGTACAAGGTATTTTAAATCCTCTGGCAGCGCCTGCACACTTTTTTTGTAGTTTTGGGAATCCAGTAAGAGTGACATTAGTATATTTTCTAAACGGTTTGAAATCTGGAGTTCCCTGCAAGGCAGGGAATCATCGTAAACTTCAATTAACGTTTCCAGATTCCTCTGGAAAGAATCCGAAAGCGGCTTGGAAAATGTAACATCGCCTGCGGCAGAATATTCACGGAAGATTTCTTCTGAAAAAGCTCCGTTGAAATGTAAATCCGCATGAACCCATTCATTACCTGACGTTTCATATCTATGGGGGATACGGCAGTCAATCAAAAATCCCTCTCCTTCTTTCACAGAATATTCCTTTCCTTTGTATGTAAGATTACCCTGTCCTTTATAGGTATAAAGCAATAGATAAGAGTCAAAAAAATACCTTTCTGTAAAATAATTTTTAGAAGTATTTAAAACCGCAAATACTTCAATGTAAAATAACATTTTTTTGGCTTTTTCTGATATCGGGTGGATTGGGCACTGTTCTATTGTGCCGTTAAGGAAAAAGGAAGCATTTTTGATACAGTCATCTACCCTCTTTTCATCGCCGTAATAAAAGGGAACCGTATATTCATGATTACGGTCTGTGATCGGAAGCTGAAGTTTGTGGGTAATAAAGCTGATGTGGTCAAACATAAAATCCCCTCTGCAATTTAATGATATAGATAAGCAATATAAAACATTTCTTTGTTCCCTAAATTATATTATATTTTTTGTAAAAATACAACACCAGTTTACAATTTTTTGATTTTTTTGAAAATAAAAAAGTTGTAAACTGGTGAAGAATAAAAAAGGAGAGAAAAAAATGAATTGGAACAAAAGAGATTATGCGGAGGATGCAAGTATCAGTGTTTTGGAACGGCTCAGCTATACTTGTGGCAATGCGGGAAACTGTATTGGATTGACAGTTATCAGTATGTTTATGTTATTTTACTATACGGATATTTTGGGGATAAGCGCAGGCGCGATCGCCACAATCATGTTAGTCTCACGTATATTTGATGGTGTAACGGATATATTTATGGGTTATATTGTAGACAGAACCCATTCACCGAAAGGAAAAGCAAGGGTTTGGGTACTTCGTGGAAGCATTCCGTATACATTGGCAGTGATTGGAATTTTCTTTGTGCCATCAGGAGCAAATGATATGTTCCAGTACATTTACATTTTTGTGCTGTACAATCTTGCAAACGCTGTTTTCGGTACGGTGGTGAATACTTCCTATAACTCTATGAACAGCTTGATTACCAAAAATGCGTATGAAACAGGAGTTTTGGGAATTTTTGGAATGGTAGGAGCGACAATTGCCTCAACCTTTGTAGGCTCCTACGCGTTAAAAATCATCAACCTGTTTGGCGAGGGGGAAAGGGCATGGCATCTTGGTATTACGGTCATTGCCCTGATTGGTCTGCTTTTGCTGCTGATCTGTTACGGAGGAGTCAGAGAACGAGTGATAGAATCAGAAGATGAGAAAGAAAACCCACTGCCGATTCGCGTGGTTTTGAAAAATCTATCTCAAAATAAATATTGGCTTATGGTCGGGATATCCTACATTTTTATCATGTTTTTTGGAGGGACATACACAAATTCATTGCTCTATTACTGCAAAGGTGTTTTAGGGGACACATCTTACCAGACGGCAATCGTTAATATGACGAACATCCCGCAGTTGATTGCCACGATATGTTCTGCTTTTTTTGTAAAAAAAATAGGAAAAGGAAATACGTTCCGTTTGGGAAACATCATTTTAATCATTGGCCTGGCCTTGCGTGCAATTGTAGGGGCAAATCCTCAGATGCAGATTTTCTGCGGCCTGTTATATGGCGCAGGATATGGCATGGTACTTTCCGAAATTCTTGGACTTTTGGCAGATACGGTAGAATATGGCTTATGGAAAAATGGTGTACGTATCGTGGGAAGCGCGTTTGCAGTGATGTCCTTTGCGGCAAAAATCGGGAATGGTTTTGGAAGTTCTGTCGTAGGATGGATGTTGGAATGGAGCGGTTATAATGGAGATGCTGCCGTGCAGAACAGCCAGGCTATATTTTCTATCAACGCCTGCTTTATTTATATTCCTCTGATTTGTGCGATCCTGATGTTGGTTGTGATGTCTTTCTATGATCTGGATAAAAAGTTTGAACAGATTATAGAGGATAATAAGAACAGGGCGGAGAAAAAGAAAGCTTCTGAGCCGATAGCATAAATAAAATAATGGTATAGCGTGGCATTAGCAGGCTGCTCAAGAATTTTGGCCGCAATGTGAAAGCCACGGGAGTATATTTCCTGTTTGACATTTTGCTTACTATTAAAGAAGATGAAATATGGTAGGCAGGCGATAAAATCAGCGTTATCGGATTACTTGAAGAAAACCTCGAAACGTCTGAACTTACCGGGCAATTTGGCTATTTTAAGACCGAATAAGAAATAGAAGCGGATGATTGTTTGTCCAAAATACGGAGGCAGGGAGTTATTACTGTCTCCGTATTCTTATTTTAGATTTTGTCAAAACCTTATCGCTATATTTGAAAAAAGTATTTATCCCTTCCTTTAAACGTTTGATTCAGACTGCGTCTTTCGATATTCGGAGGGGCTTTTTCCGGTTGCTTTTTTGAACAGGCGGCTGAAGTATTTTTCATCCTTGTAGCCAGTCTGAAATGCAATCTCCTGCACGGTTTTTCCAGTGGTGTTCAGCAGCTTTTTCGCGTGCTCCATGCGGAGCCCAATGCAGTAATCGCTGAATGAAACACCAACGATATTGTGGAAACAGCGGCTGAAATACCCGTAACTCATCTGCGCTTTCCTGGCAATTTCAGCAGTATCGATCGGCTCCGTATAGTGAGCGTCAATATAGTTCTTTGTATTTAAGATATTTCGGATGATAGTATCGGAATACCCGGAAGAAAAACGGAAGTAGTTTGCTTTTTCGTATAACTGGATCAGCCATTCCTCAACTTCAGTCCAACTGTGAAATATCACCGGAACGGTAATCTTTTCTCCTGTCAGTTCGCTGTAGGAGGAATTCCATACATCCTCCAGCGCAAGCAGGAGATGATAAAGAGCGGACGGCTTGAGTTTCTGCGTTTTAAGATCAAAGGTAATCTGGCGAAAAAGATCGTTTTCATGAATCCAGTTTAAGGAAAGCCATTCTTTTTTCAACTGCTCAAGGGTTTGCTCACTCTTGATCGTTTCTGTTTCGGAAAGCTCGTAGGCGTGCTTCATATTGACAGTTTTCAGCGGCTGGTAATCGTAGAAAAACTGATCTTTCTGGTACTGGCGGAGAAGCTTCCCCAGCTGTGCATAGGTCATTTCCGATACGTCAGAGATGCAAAGAAGCATGGTATTTGGAAAATATTCCGGGAAGGAGAAAGCTGCGTCAGTGTCTGTGAATACCCATACGCCCGCAAATAATTCAAAAACATTCCTGCTGTCTGAGAGCTGATTCAGCTCCAGAAATTGGAAAACATGTTCGTCCGAGTCCGGCTCCACTGTCAGAAGCGCATAGATCGACGGATAGAGGATTTTACTGTTTTTCCAGTCGGAGCCTGCCGCGCCCAGCGCGTCATTTTTCTTTTTCATGACCGCGGCGTAAATGCGATCCAGGATCTGATCAAAATTTTCCCGGTCAAAATGTGTTTTGGCAATATAGTCAAGGGCGCCAATGCGCAGCACGCTCTGGATATACTCAAACTCCGTATGGACTGTCAGGACGACGTAGCTCAGCTCCGGGTAAAGAGCGGACGCCGTCTGTATAAAGGTCATGCCGTCCATAATCGGCATATCAAGATCCACCAGGACAAGATCGACCGAATTCTTTTCAAGAAAATCCAGCGCCTCTTTGCCGTTAGACGCCTCGCCTGTAATTTTCATGTGGTGCTTTTCCCATGGCATTAATATCTGGATGCCCTTCCGTGTCAGAATATCATCATCTACAATCAATATCCTCAGCATGATAGCCTCCTCCTTTCACTTTGGGAAATTCTATAAATATTGAGGTTCCGCTGCCTTCCTCGCTGGCAGCGGAAAAGGAACAGTCGCCTGAGAAAAAACTATGAAGGCTGCTGACAACGTAGCTGAGGCCGATGCCGAACCGGGAAATGCCTTCTGCGTCCATGGCCGCGTCTGTTTCTTCGGTAAAGGAAGCCTGACGCAGCCGGTTGATGACTGCCAGCCTCTCAGGTGTGATCCCCGTACCGGTATCGGAGACGACAATGTGTATCCTCTCATCAATTTGTATGTTTACGCGGATTTCCATTCCGGGACGGTAGCCATGGCTTAATGCATTCTCCACCAGGGGCTGCAGCATAAATTTGGGGCAGGGATAGTTCAGGTCTCCCGGGGACGGCGGAGAACTGACGGCGAAATTAAAATCATACCGTACCTTCTGGAGCCGGACATATTCCCCAAGAGCGCCAATTTCCCTGGCAAGGCTGGTAGAAACATTGTCTTTATCAAGGTTATAGCTCAGAAGATGGGCGAGAGCCTGTGTGATGTCATCAATTTCATGCTGCTCATTGATCAGTGCCATCCAGTGCATGGTATTGAGTGTGTTCAGCAAAAAATGGGGATTGATCTGTGCCCTTAGTTTTTCAAGCTGCATCCTGGCATTTGTCTTTTCCTGCGCGATGATCTGCTGTATCATTTGCTGAATCTGCTTCTGCAGCGCGAATATTTTCTGCAGAAGATGGTCATATTCGGGAATGGAAGAATGCCATTCCCGGGAAATCTCCTGGTCAGAAAGCAACATCTCAAGCTGGCGGTCAAAAAGCTGCAGCGGTGCGTAAATGCTTTTCCAGAAATAAACGGCAATCAGGCCTACCAGAACCGCAATAAAAATGGTAACAAGCAGCGCCTCCGAAATAGCATGATAGTAGTCCCTGGCATATATCTGGTTTGAGAGAATCAGATATACCTGCCAGCCCTGGGGCATACTTCTGGACAGGCTGCGGTAATCGCTGTTTTTGCCGGAATCAAGGAGGCTGAGAAATTCTTCGCCGCTGCTTTCCCCCGGGAAATTCGTATAGATCAGTTCACTGTCCGCGTTTGTTACCGCAAGGAAAGCGGATTTGTTCTCGGCAAGCCGGATGGGATCAAGCATGGAATAGAATCCGGTTTCAACAGACAACGTGACGCTGCTGCCGTTTGAAAGCGTTTCAGTACGGTTGAGGACAAGCACCGGGTTGCCGTTATAGCTGCTCTGACTGGAACAGGGTCCACAGAACGAGAAAGCAGAGTTCTGATAGAGGACGGGCAATGAATCACGCTGGTTCCCGCTGATGGGATAACTGCTGTAAATATACTCAGAAGCTTCATTATCGTAAAGGCAGAGCAGAGAAATATCGGTGTTTGAAAGCGTAAGCATCGTGATATTGTTCATAAGCGCAGAGTATTGTCCCTGACGGACGTAAGGCGAGGACGCCGATTGATAAAGGATCAGCGTGTCCTGTATTTCTGCATTGTCAAGGATCTGCCCGGATGTAAGGGTAAGATTCCACAAAAGATCCTGCATGGTGTCGCATATTTCAGAAAGCAGGCTGTTATAATCGTCTGCAAGCTGCCTTTCCGTAAAACGGGTAATAAAACGGCTTCCCATAAAAATATAAGTAAACAGCATAAGCAGCAGGATGCCGAAAAAAGAAATAAATATTCTCGCTTTTAAAGATACTCTCCGTAAATTAGTCATTTTGCTGTCTTCCCCTTTAAATAACTTTATACTATTATAAAATTTGAATAAACTGTTTGTCAATATCGATACTTTATGGAAGAAGTGGACTATTTTGCCGGACAGGTGGATAATGGTGCACAGAAACAGAAAACTTTTAAACAAAATCCCCCTTTTGGTGAAACCTGTCAGTTCAAAAAAGCATACAGAAAAGATATACTTGAACCATCAAAAATAACACGGAGGTACGAAAATGAGAAAGAGAAACAAAGCAATCCTGATGGCAGGGATGGCATGCATGATGGCATTTGGCACAGTGGTTTCGGCAAGTGCCAGTGAAAACCTGCCGGTGGACGAGAATGGAGACCCCAGTCCTTTTGGAAAATATGAGGAACCGGTGACGGTTGAGATTGTGCAGTCGATCAATCCGACAATCTCGATGCCGGAGGGAGATACGGCGACGGACAATTACTATACCAGATATATTAAAGATAATCTGAATATAGATATTTCCGTAAAATGGTCGGCAGCCTCAGCGGACTATAACGAAAAATTAAATCTGGCCATTGCGTCGAACGACCTGCCGGATGTATTTACGGTAAATGAACAGCAGTTCCGGAAATTACTGAAATCCGATATGCTGGAGGATCTGACGCCGTATTTTGACACCTATACATATGATATCATCAAGCAGAATATTGATTCAACTGACGGAAAAGCAATGGAAAACATTACTTATAATGATAAGATCTATGCAGTTCCAAATGTCCAGGTAGAAGCGGACGGCTATAACCTGATGTGGATCAGGCAGGACTGGCTGGATGAACTGGGGCTGGAAGCGCCGCAGACCATTGAAGAGCTGGAGCAGGTAGCGCAGGCGTTTGTGGACAACAATATGGGCGGGGAGAACACCATCGGCATTTTAGGACCGACCATTAACGGCGCACTGTACAACACGTTCCTTTCCACCAATAACCTCAACTGCCTCGACGGCATTTTCCAGGCATACCAGAGCTATCCGGGCTTCTGGGTGGAGGATGGGGAAGGAAACGTTGTGTACGGTTCCACAACTCAGGAGACGAAGGAAGCGCTCGGCGAGCTGCAGAAAATGTATGCGGACGGCATCCTTGACCAGGAGCTTGGTGTAAGAAAGGACGCGGATGAAGCATGGAAGAGCGGAAAGGCAGGTATCCTTTTCTCCCCATGGTGGCATGGATATAATGTAAAGGACTGTATTGCGAATGATGCTGAGGCGGAATGGAAGGCATACGCAGCGCCGCTTGCGGACGACGGGAACTGGTATGCAAAGCTTGGCGGCGTGGGCAATTCCTACTGTGTGGTCCGCAAGGGATATGAACATCCGGAAGCGGCAATTATGCTGAATAACCTGCTTCGGAAAAGCGAAGGAACTTTCCAGGAGGAAACCAGCCTGGATTCCAGCTACTATCCGGGCCGTGTCGTTATCACACCCAGCGATGAGTGCAGCTTCAGCGTAAAGGCTCTTCGGGCAAAGATTAACGGGGAAGAGATTCCGGAATATGACCCGCTGAACTACAAACTGCTGGACAGCGATCTGGCAAGCCTGGACGAATGCCTGGAGGCGCCCTATGACGACCTCAGTATTGAAAAATGGAAAACAGAAAACATGTCTACCTCCGCCAGCTTTGGAAGACTGTATTCCCTGCTGATGGGTATGTCTGCAGTGGTAGACGCCGAGGACGAGGGAATTGTCAACAAGGTTTACAGCACAACCTATACACAGACAGATACGATGGAACGCAAGTGGACAAATCTGAAGAAAAAGGAAGATGAAACATTCCTTAAAATTATCATCGGCGAAGAGTCTCTGGACGCATTTGACACCTTTGTAGAAGAGTGGAATGCGGAAGGCGGCGAAGAAATCACCGCAGAGGTACAGGAACTGGCGAATCAATAAGAGCGGCCCTGCAAACGGGCATCCGGGGCATCTGAGATTTTCAGATGCCCTGTCTTTTTCAAAGGAGGCAAAAAAGCATGAAGAAAAAACGTATTTTTCATTCCAGGACAGGGGCATACTGGCTGATGCTGCTCCCGGCGCTGGTGTGGATGGTTATGATCAATATTGTCCCGATGTTTGGCATTGTAATGGCGTTCCAGGATTACAATCCGGGGCTCGGGATCTTCAGATCCGAATTTATAGGTCTGGAAAATTTTAAATACATGTTCCAGATGAAGGATGTATCCCAGATTTTTATAAACACCATTGTAATCGCGGTGGGCAAACTGGTGCTGAATGTATTTGTGCCGGTCGTCTTTGCGCTGCTGCTCAATGAAATTAAAAATATAGCGTTTAAGAAATGCGTACAGACAGTGGTATACCTCCCGCATTTTATCTCCTGGGTTATCATGGGCGGGATCCTGTTGGATGTATTTGGGCTGTACGGTCCGGTGAACTCTGTCCTTTCGGCGCTGGGTATGGAACGTATCGCGTTTTTCAGAGTTTCCTCCATGTTCCGGACTCTGGCAGTCGGAACGGATGTGTGGAAAGAATTCGGCTTCAATGCCGTGGTTTACCTGGCGGCGCTGACAGGAATCAGCCCGTCGCTGTATGAGGCGGCGGCGATTGACGGGGCAGGACGCTGGCAGCGTATGTGGCACATCACACTTCCGGGGCTGAAGCCGGTCATTGTGCTGATGTCCATTTTAGCGCTGGGAAATATCCTGAATGCGGGCTTTGACCAGATTTACAATATCTACAACCAGGCAGTCTACTCCACCGGAGATATCATAGATACCTGGGTATACCGTGTCGGCTTAAATGACCTGCAGTTTTCACTGGCTACGGCTGTGGGGCTTCTGAAATCGGTTGTAGGATTTATTCTGATTTCCCTGTCGTATGCGATTGCGTATAAAAAAGCAAACTATCGGATTTTTTAGGAGGGTTTTATTATGGTAGAGAAAAAAACAGCCGGACATTATATCATACAGGGGATTTTTGTTGTGATCCTGATACTGCTGGCGCTTAGCTGCCTGCTGCCGCTTCTTTATAATCTGGCGGTGTCTTTCAGTTCAAAGGAGGCGGCGGAAGCCGGACTTGTATCATTTTGGCCGGTCGATTTTACAGTCAGCGCATATAAAGAAATTATGGGTGAAAAGGCATTTTTTGTATCGTTTCTTACATCAGTGAAGCGTGTGGCGCTGGCGCTTCTGATTACGCTCCCGGTACTTACGATGGCGGCGTATCCGCTGGCAAAGACCAAAAAGGAATTTGGGCCGAGGAATATTATTTTGTGGATTTTTGTATTCTGTATGTTATTTTCCGGCGGTACAATCCCCTGGTATATCGTGATGAAAAGCTACGGTCTGACAAACAGTGTCTTTGGTCTGGCAATCTGTGGAGGCATCCCGGTATTTAATCTGATCCTTATGGTGAATTTCTTTCAGGATATACCGAAGGAACTGGAAGAGGCGGCAATGGTAGACGGGGCAGGAGCCTGGTACACGTTGACACATATTGTAGTGCCGTTGTCCAAACCAGTTCTGGCGACAATCGCATTGTTTACCATCGTAACGCACTGGAATGATTTCTTTCAGGGTCTGGTACTCTCAACGGGTGAAAAATATTATCCGCTGCAGACATATATTAAACAGTTGATCTTCCAGGTGGATACATCGACCATGACGTCAGAGCAGGTCAAGCAGGCGTCTATGATGTCAAATACAACATTGAATGCGGCGAAGATTTTTATTTCCATGATTCCGGTGCTTTGCATTTATCCGTTTTTGCAGAAATATTTTGTTTCGGGAATTACCCTGGGCGGTGTGAAGGAATAGGAGGGCAGCCATGAAGCATTTGGTTTTCAGCGGGGACGTTTATGAGATGGACTGGCTGCGGCAGGATTTTCCATACGGACAGATAACCGGGCCGGATGAACTTGATTTCCAGGTTAAGACAGAACGTAAGGGCAACGAAGTGTATACCTGTATAGAGGTGACAAATCCGGGGAAAAAGCCGTATTTTACAAACAATGAGAGCATTGCGGTTTCCTTTCCGCTGCCGGACAGCTATGAGGACAGCCGAACCTGTCTGGAGAGGCGCTGCCATGTACATATTTTCTGCGGGAAAGAGATCAGTTGGATCTGTGCGCTGCGCATGGGCGGCGAAACGCCGCATCTTGGCATGGTCCTGACGGAAGGAAGCCTTGCTTATTACAGCATACAGAGAAATATACTGCGCCAGAGCAACGACAGAGGATGCTTTCTGCTGCATCCGGAAGGAATGGAACTTTTGCCGGGGGAGACAAAGCGAATCCGGTGGATAATTTTCCCGCATGGAGGAAAAGCCGATTTTATGAAAAAGCTGGGAACATATCAGCCACATATGGTCCATGTGGAAGCGCGGCGTTATGTGATTTTTACCGGTGAGAAAAACTATATAAGGGTTACGCCTGTGTTTCCGGCAAAGCATGTAACGGTAAACGGCGAGGCGGCAAAGCGGGAAGGCGGCGCTTTTGTTTATTCCTGTACGGCACAGGAACCGAAGGAGCAGATATTTGAAATCTGTGCGGACGGTGTGCGGACCGAATGCCGCGTTCTGGTGCAGGAACGCCCGGAGGTGCTGGCGCGGCGGCGCTGCAGGTTTCTGGCAGAGCACCAGCAGTATCAGAAGGGCGGACATTTGGAGGGAGCCTATCTTGCGTATGACAATGAGGAAGAACGGCTGGTATATACGCCGGAAAATGATTTTAACGGCGGCCGGGAAAGAATCGGTATGGGCGTTCTGATGGCACGCTGCCTGCAGCAGGAGCAAAATCCGAAGCTGGAGAAAAGCCTTGAAAAGTATGAGAGCTATGTGCTGCGTGAGCTTGTAGACAAGGAAACAGGTAAGGTATACAATGATCTTGGGCGTGATGACAGCTATCATCGGCTGTACAATGCTCCATGGGCAGCGTTGTTCTTTACAGAGCTGTACCGTCTGAAGCAGAAAAAAGAGTATCTGACATATGCGTGCCGGATTTTGACGTGCTTCTATCAGGAGGGTGGCGCGGAATTTTACCCCATCGAGCTTCCCATTCTTCTGCTGGATGAAGAACTGGGCAGGGCACGGATGGAAACGAAACGGGGGAAGATGAGGGAATTATTCGTGCGGCACGCTGACTGGCTGTGCGGACGGGGACTTGACTACCCACCCAGCGAGGTAAACTATGAGCAGAGTATTGTTGCTCCGGCGGCAGAGATTCTGCTTTCGGTCTATCTGCTGACAGGAGAAGAGCGGTATCTGCTGGAAGGAAAAAGGCAGGTGAAAGTCCTGGAGCTGTTTAACGGAATGCAGCCGGATTATCACCTGTATGAAAGCGCGGTGCGCCACTGGGACGGCTACTGGTTCGGCAAACGCCGGTACTATGGGGATACTTTCCCGCATTACTGGAGCGCCCTGACGGGAGAAGTGTTTGCGCTGTATGCGAAGGCAACAGGAGATACCGCTTATCTGAAACGTGCGGAGAATTCCCGCAGAGGTGTGCTTCCTCTGATTTTCCCGGATGGGCGGGCTTCCTGCGCTTATATTTACCCGCAGTATGTAAACAACAGGCTGGCGGCGTTTTACGACCCGTATGCGAATGACCAGGACTGGGGGCTGTATTTTTACCTTCGCGGCGGAGAAGTATCGAAAAAGAATCAGGAGGGCTGAAGGATGGAAAAAAAGATCAACAGAATTTTATATGGCGGAGATTATAACCCAAACCAGTGGTCAAGGGAAATCTGGCAGGAGGATATGAGGATATTCAGGGACGCACACATCAACAGCGCTACTATTAATGTTTTTTCCTGGGCAAAGCTGCAGCCGTCGGAGGAGACGTATGATTTTTCGGAACTGGATGAAATTGTGGAAATGCTGAGCAGGGAGAATTATGATATTGTTCTGGCCACCTCTACCGGGGCGGTTCCGGCATGGATGGCAAAAAAATATCCGGAGGTGGAGCGGACAGATTACGAGGGACGTCATCACAAATTCGGACAGCGCCATAACGCATGCCCGAACTCGCCGGTATTTCAGAAATATTCGGCAGCGCTTGCCGGAAAGCTCGCAGAGCGCTACGGAAGCAATCCGCATATAAAATGCTGGCATATCAACAATGAATATGGCGGTGAATGCTACTGCGAAAACTGTGAAAAGGCGTTCCGGATATGGCTGCGGAAAAAGTATGGGACGCTGGAGGCTGTGAATCAGGCATGGAACACCGAATTCTGGGGGCATACCTTTTATGACTGGGAAGAAATCGTAGTTCCCAATGACCTGAGTGAAGGCCTGTGGGACGGAAGGACGGCTTTTGCCGGCATTTCCATTGATTATAAGCGCTTTAATTCAGACAGTATGCTGGAGAATTATAAGCTGGAGCGAGACGCTATCCGCAGATATGACCGTGAGGCTGTCATTACCACAAACCTGATGGGAACCTACAAAGGGCTGGATTATTTTAAATGGGCAAAGGAAATGGATGTAATATCCTGGGATAATTATCCGGCGTATGATACGCAGCCGGGATTTACGGCGATGCAGCATGACCTTATGCGGGGGCTGAAGGACGCTCCGTTTATGCTGATGGAGCAGACGCCCAGCCAGCAGAACTGGCAGAAATACAATTCCCTGAAACGTCCGGGACAAATGCGGGCGCAGAGCTACCAGACGATTGCACATGGCGCTGACACGATCCAGTTTTTCCAGCTCCGAAGAAGCGTGGGGGCATGTGAGAAATTTCACGGTGCGGTGATCAGCCATGCGGGAACGGAAAACACGAGGGTTTTCCGGGAAGTACAGCAGCTTGGAAGCGAGCTGGAAAATCTGGGGGATACGCTGCTTGGCAGCCGCATACAGGCGGAAGTGGGCATCGTATTTGACTGGGATAACTATTGGGCGCTGGAATATACCAGCGGACCCTCCGTTGATCTGACCTATGTAAACCAGATTTATACGTATTACAAGTATTTTTATGATCGGAATATACCGGTAAGCATGATTCCCTTTGACGCGGATTTCCGAAAGTATAAGCTGATCGTAGCCCCGGTGCTGTACATGGTAAAAGAGGGGATGGCAGAAGCGCTGGAACAATTTGTAAAGGAAGGCGGCATACTGGTTATTACCTATATGAGCGGGATTGTAAATCAGTCGGATAATGTATATACCGGGGGATATCCGGGGCCGCTTAGAAAAATGGCGGGCGTCTGGGTGGAGGAAATCGACGCCCTTGCGCCGGAGCAGTCAAACAGCGTGGCGTTTGAGGACGGAACCACGGCAGGCTGTAATCTGGTCTGCGACTTGATGCATCTGGAAGGAGCAAAGAGCCTTGGCAAATACGCAGAAGATTTTTATGCGGGAATGCCTGCTGTTACGGAAAACAGTTATGGGAACGGCATGGTATATTATATCGGCACTTGTCTTGAAGAAAAAGGAAAAGATAAACTGTTTGCGGACATTTGCAAAAAGGCGCAGGTAAAAGAGCTGGCAGGTGAAGGATCCGATCTTGAAATCACCTGCAGGGAAACAGAAAGCCACAGATTTTATTTCGCATTGAATTTCGGAAAGAAGGAGAGAAAGCTTCCAAAGCTTTTCCGGGGACAGAAGGACCTTTTGACAGGCAGTGTGCTTACGGAAAATGCAGTCTTGCGGAAATTTGGAGTGTGTATTGTACAGATAGAAAAATAACTGTCATAACTAAACGCCTTAGGGATTCCTTGTAGAAACCTCTAAGGCGTTTGGCTCTACATTTCCACTGTTAAGATATTCCGGTTTAGCAATCAGACTCGTTGCATTTAGGGTTCATTTAGGAAGCGGATTTGAATTGATATGGCAGCCTTTTCCTGCTATAATCTGAGGCAGGAAAGTATCCAGTGTTATGGAATATCACCGCACAATCTGCCGAAAGGGAATGGAATTATGGATAAAACGATCGAATATATTCTGGAAGTCGCCCGATGCGGCGGCATTGCCAAAGCTGCCCGAAACCTTTATATTACGCCGTCTGCCTTAAGCAAATATATCATCCAGAAAGAAGAGGATCTGGGGGGCAGGCTGTTTAACCGGATTGGAAACAAGTTTACGCTGACTTATCCCGGAGAACGCTATGTAGAGATGTTGAAAGAATTACGGGAAAAGCAGGAGGAAGCTGTCACTGTTACGCGGCGACAGGCCGAAGCCGGACGAAAACTTACACCAAAAGAACGCCCAGAGATAAATCCCTGGGCGTTCTTTTGGTGTATCCTATTATTCCGGCTTATAGTGAGGAATGGTTTCCAGATCAAAATTGTTGTTTCGCTTTTCAGTAAAATAGGGGAATTTTTTTACAGTTGCGCGTACCCGCATCTGCGTTGTTCCCGGATTTCCCCAGAGGACTTCCACTTCCTTGCCATCGGTACAATATTCCGTATCAAGGGAGGCGAATGAGATCATTTCTCTTGTTTTGGCGGAAGTCATACGCCCTGAAGAAGCGCCGATCATCTTGTCACCTGCATAGACAGCGTCAATATGCACAGAATTACAATTTCGTACAAAGTCATAGTCGCAGCACATATCAATGGGATCAACGCGAAGCTCCGGATCCAGGCTTGCAAGGGTTATTTTTGCCACATCCTCCTTATTCCAGATTAAATGAACGGCATCTCTGTGGGGGCCTGCGGCTTCCTTTTCAAGCGCTTCTTTTCCCGTAAAATCGTGGTTGAATTTGACCAGATTTCCCCATCCGCAGTCAAAAGGAGAGCGGTATTCCAATTCATGTCCCCGCGGCAGACTTCCGAAAGTCATCGGCGTATAAAATCCGGGAATACAGGTATGGAAATGCTCTGCGACCTGCGGAATACTGCCTTCGCAATGCTGGTTAATATATCCGAAACGTCCCAGTTGCTGAATGCCGTATTCTTCTCCCACACGGAGCAGTTCATTATAAACATCCAGGGCGTCTTCCATCATGCCGTGTACTTCATAAGCCAATGTTCCCGACATACCAGTGCGGAGGATATAAACGTCATGCCCGGCTATTTTTGCATCTTTTGCCCACATAAATTTTACATCATGCATATCCTCATGGCAGGCTTTTTCAATCACCTCCAAAGATTTGTCGCCGCAAAGCTGATAGAAAAATCTTTTTGTTCCGGTATATTCAGATTTGAAATGGAACTTATTCCCAACCGTCCCGTTGATCATTTGGGGATCCAGCCAGCAGAGCGCGTGGAATTTGTCTTCGTCCCTTCTGAGAACGATTCCGTCCAGCATGATTTTTCCGTTCGGCTGACAGAGGATCGTATGCCGCGCTTTGCCAATTGGAAATTTCCGGAAGGTATTTACGCTTACTGCTTCCAGAAAAGGAATAAATTCCGAACCTTCTACGTCATATCTGGAAAAAGGATTCAGCCCGGCATGGATTGTTACGCCATCATACCATTTTTCATTTTCCTTCCACCAGAAATCATAGGCAAAGGGAGTAACCATCCATTTCCCATCTTCCGGCATAGGCATCCATGCGCCTTCTGGCGACACAAATACACAGTTCTGCGGAACAGTATTGTTTACATAGGGTGAAAACTTTATAACTCCATCCTCCGGCTTGCATATTTCTGACATTCTTTCGTACCTCCTGCTTTTTTTCGGAAACGGCCGGCAATCCAGACCACTGTTTCCTAAGTTTTGATTATGCCTTAATTATAATCCTGACACAGGTATTCAGAAAGAGATGATGTGTATGGAAATAGAGCTTTATTTTCTACATTTGTCCGAAGCCTGCTGCTCACATATGCTGTAAATGCGAAGTGATAGCTGCAGATAAAAGCATTCATTCTCATCATGCAGATCCAGATCAAACAATTCTTCCATTCTACGAAGACGGGTATGGAGAGAACTCCGATGGATATATAGTTTTTCCGCAGCCTTCTGCATATTCCTTCCGGATTCCAGATACGCGGCAAGAGTTTCCAGATAGGAAACGTTGTGTTCATCATCATATTCTTCAAGTCCGTGGATTACAGGACTGCAAAAAGAGAGAATATCCGTGTACATGGATGTAGTTTCAAAAAAATGGTACAGGGCAATATCATTGTAAAAACAGATTTTATCCATATTGTACTTACGGGCAATTTTTATAGCAGCCGCCGCCTCAGAATATGCCTGATGCAGAGAAAGAAGCGTTTCGCTGGTTCTGCTTACGCCCGCCTGTACGGGTATCCCGGCAATGTTCCGCCGGATCATCTGCATGGTGTCTGAATGCAATCTTGATTCGTCGATCAGAATCAGAATGTCTTCTTTATACAGGATCACATGATCCAATGGAAGGAGTGCAGAAAGAGTTTTTTGCAGAGAATAAAGAGTCAGCCCAAGTTTGCCGTCTTCGTAAGAGAGCAGGATCAGGCGCATTTTCTCCGGAATCTTCATATGGATGCATTCCGCCCTTGTCTGTGCTTCAGAGGAAGATATTTTTTGCTCAATTAAATCCTGAATAAGACCGCATACCGGATTTTCCTGTGAAATGGTTCTTCCAGTGTATAGGATTTGGTAAAGTAGGGTTTTACAAAGATGAATCATTAATTCGATTTCTTCATTTCCGATGGGATGATCCTCGACCATACAGGCCATAGCTACTGCTTTGCTTTTATCCCGGATCCGGCATCCTAGAAAACGTTTGGGACAGAAATCAAATTTCCCGAAAATAGGTTCGTCACTATGAAGGATATGATTGTAAATGCCTGCATTTTCAATCATTCTGACTTTTTCAACTGTACGGGCATTTTGGTCTTCACTTTCTCCGTCAAACATAAAATCTTCCCAATTTTGGCATCCTGCCGGAATGACCGAACTGAAGGTAATGAATTTCATACTTAGATCCATAACAAAAATCGGGTTTCCGATAAGCTCAGAGGCCGTATCCACGATACACCGCATTTCTCTTTCTTCGACCAAAGTATTGGAAATAATAGCTTTTTTTTCTTCGAGTGTCATAAAAATCCCTCCATCCTGATTTCTATCATACGTTTTATCAGGTTGAAAAGCCTGTAAAAGCAGGACAAAGTAATGTAGCAAGCATAAGCAAGCCGCCATAGCCCATAGTTTAAACCAGACGTTTTTTCTATAACTTTTCTTTTTTGTATCTGACGGCTTCTTCTGCATATCGAGTGCCGAACTCGCCCATAGCTTCGTAAAATTTGGTGGAATTCATATCTATATCTTTCTATATCCTGCCTCGTTATTATTACAATTTTAATATTTTTTGACACGTCTATTGTACCATGAGATGAAAAAAAGTGCTATAATAATCCAGAGTTTGTTTGCATTCCGCTTTGCTGCATATCATAAACGCAGACTGCTGCGCTTATCTGCGTTCAAATAAATCTTAAGGAATGATCATCATATGGAACATGAATTTGAAAGAATCCCGATTTCAAAGCTGGTATTAAGATTGGGAATACCCGCTATGTGCGCTCAGTTTTTTAATATTTTGTATAGTATTGTAGACCGGGCCTTTGTCGGACATCTATGGTATACTGAACAACAAAACAGGCTTTACAGGAACAGAATTTCCCGGAAATAACAGAGCCGTATGAGGTGAAAAATATTGAAGCAGGAATATTATCAGATTGGTGAAGTAAGCAAGATCACAGGGATTTCAAAGGATACGCTGCATTTTTATATCCGTTCAGGGCTGATGACGCCGGATTTCATTGATCCGGAAAACCATTATAGTTATTTCTCACGGTGGAATATGTATCAGCTTGATATCATTACAACCTGCCGCCGTTTGGGAATCCCGCTGGAGAGAGTGAAGCAGATCATTTCTTCCAGGGATAACGATAAGGTTGTAAACCTTCTGAAAGAATACCAGAAGGAGGCGCTGCGCCTGAGCAGCTATTACCGGCAGGTCGCGGAGGACATCAGTTGGTACGGGCAGGAAAACGATTATATCAAATTACACGCCGAGGATTCTGCTGTCCGTCTTGAATACCGGGAACCGGAGACGGTGATCGCCGGGAAAATAACAGGGGATATTTCTTCCTATCATGCGAATCTGCAGGAAGTTCTCAGACAGGAAATGCAGGACCGGCATTTTGTCCGGAGAAAGTATGGGTATATTCTGGACACGGAAGGGGTTTTGGATAACCGGCTTTTGAAACAACGGGAATATGTGAAGCTGCCGGACAATGATTATTCCAGGATAAGCCCTGAACATCTTTTTACGCTGCCGGGAGGGGAATATGCTTTTTTTACCATCTGTATCCGGGACGAGAAAGCAGATTTTTCTTCGCTGCACCAATGGCTGGAGCAGCAGGAATATACCGTAGACGCTGTCTATGCGGAAGAACTGGGTTTCCAACTATTTAAATATATTCACAAGTACTACTGTGAGGTTCGCGCCCATGTAGTAAAAAAAGCTCCGGAAAAATAAAAAAGTCCTTGACTGTGTAGTTGCTCCACGCTTTATACTGTCTGAGAAAAGAAGTGAAAGGGGGAACTGCCGCATGGACATGGAACATACGCCAGTATCAAAATTATTGCTGAAACTCTCTCCGCCGGTCATGCTGTCACTGCTGATCCAGTCGGTCTATAACATTGTAGATAGCTTTTTTATCGCCCGCTATCAGGCGGAGGGACTGACCGCTTTGTCGATCATTTATCCGATGCAGATATTGATGGTGGCATTGGCTACCGGAACGGGAGCCGGGGTGAACATTCTGCTTTCCAGAATGGACGGGCAGGGCCAGACGGAGCAGCAGCACACGGTTATCATCAGCGGGCTTGTGCTGAATGTCATCCACAGCCTGTTGTTCGCGGCTGCGGGGGTGATTTTTGTATCCGCCTTTTTTCATATGTCGTCGGACAATGAACTGGTTTGTCGGCAGGGAATCTTATATGCAAAGATCGTTTTCGGCTGTTCAGCAGGGATGTTTACGGAGGCGGTCTTCACAAAAACCCTGCAGGCAAGGGGAAATATGATGCTCCCTATGGCTGCGCAGGTTACGGGCGCAGTAATCAATATGATTCTTGATCCCATTTTTATTTTTGGAATGGCAGGAGTTCCGGAAATGGGCATGAAAGGGGCTGCCCTGGCAACGGTGATCGGCCAGTGGGCGGCAATGGTGATCGTAGCGGCAGGGGTTCTTCGGGCAAATACCCTGCATGGAAAATGGAGCGGTTCCATGTGTGTCCGGATCTACCGGAACGGAATCGGTTCGATCGTCACCCAGTCACTATATACTTTATATATGGTCGGGCTGAATATGATCCTGAAGTTATTTTCGGAAGATGCTGTGACAGTCCTTGGGATATACTATAAGATACAGTCGTTTTTCTTTATTCCCCTGCTTGGTTTCCAGCAGGTTTTGCTTCCTGTAGTCAGCTATAATTACGGTGCGAGGAAAAAACAACGCATCCGGCAGACGATCCAATTGGCCCTTATTCTTTCCTGCGGGCTTATGTTGGCGGCGACATTGGTTTTTCTTGTGTTTCCTCGTGAACTTTTGCTGATATTTTCGCCCACACAGGAAATCCTGTCAATCGGGAGCTATGCGCTGAGGGTGATCGCGCTGAGCTTTATTCCGGCAGGCGTTACGATTGTCGCCACCACGCACCTGCAGGGAATTGCGAGAATGAAAGAGAGTGTTTTTGTCATCGTTCTGCGGCAGGTGATCCTTCTGGTTCCGATGGCGTGGCTTCTGCATTATCTTAGCCTGGAAGCAGTATGGTGGACTTTTCCGCTGACAGAAATCGTTGCGGCGGCGGTGTGCATCATATTTGAAAAAAAGTATTTATAGTTGTAAAAATATCTCTGGCATTCTTCCGTGTCTCCTGTTCTTTTCTGAAACAGGGACGATACATCCACTGTTTCTCTTTAAACTGGCCAGCGGGCTGGAGGAAATCCTCATGTAGAATGAGGGATTCCACCCAGCTTTTTAAAATATTCCGGACTAAAAAAACACCTTCGGGTGTTTTTTTATTTTCGGGTTTAAAACATACAAAACCACTATGTATTAAAATAAATACACAAAATACCGTCCGGTTTCATTGACAGGAAGGATTTGTGATGATATAATGCCTACTAAATCCATAGGAAAAATATGGTAATGAAATTAGCAAAGAGCAACGGAAATTCCGGATGAGAGGATTCAGTGGACATCTGCGTACCTGAATCAATGATAAGAACTTAAGAATCAATAATAAGAACTTAATCAATGATAAAAACCTAAATCAACTATAAAAGGAGAACAAAATATGGCAAATCACAGCGATCACATCGAAAAGGGTACCAAGGAAAAGCCGCATCAGCACAGGGCGCTGATCGGTTTTGACGAACACGGTATACCGAAGGTCCTCGTGCCTGCGGACAGGGGCGGAGAAACGCACACCCACAAAGATGAAAACGGCAATCTGTATGAGCATTTTCACGAAGCCGGATTTACCGACGATTATATGAAGGCGGTGGCAGAATATAAAAAGACATTTCCATCCAAACAGGACGTGCTGGATCAGACGCCGGACCCGGCGGTGCGCCAGATGATGCTGAACATGGAGCAGATCGGCGCGGATACGGCGTTCGACCGGTTTGACAGTCAGAAGCCTATGTGCAGCTACGGTTTGTCCGGCGCCTGCTGTAAGATCTGCAACATGGGACCTTGCAGGATCACGCCGAAAAGCCCCCGGGGCGTCTGCGGGGCGGACGCGGATCTGATCGTTGCAAGGAATCTGCTGCGGTCCGCCGCGGCCGGGGCAGCTCAGCACGGTATGCATGCCAGGGAAGTGATACTGGCTCTGAAATGGGCGGCCCAGGGGAAGCTGGATATTCCGATTATAGGCGAGTATAAAGTGAAGACCATGGCTCAGGCTTTTGGGATCAGGACCAGGAACAGGAGCTTAAAGCGAATTGCCGCAGATCTGGCGGACGCCCTGCTGGAGGATCTTTCCAGAACAGAGCCCGGGACCTACAGGACTATCGAAGCCTGCGCTCCCCCGGAGAGACAGGAAGTGTGGAAAAAACTGGATATCCTGCCCATCAGCGCCTACCATGAGGTGTTTGAGGCATACCATAAATCGGGATGCGCCACAGACGGAGACTGGAGAAGTATCATGCAGCAGTTTCTCCGCTGCGGACTGGCGTTTACTTTTACCGGGGTTGTAGCGTCGAATATCGCTACGGACAGTCTGTTCGGCGTCGGAGACAGGGTGACCTCAAAGGTCAATATCGGCGCTCTGAAGAAAGGATACGTGAACATTGCGGTGCACGGACATCTGCCTCTTCTGGTCAGCCAGATCGTAAAGACAGGTCTCAGTGAGAAATACCAGAAGCTTGCAAAAGAGAGAGGCGCTAAGGGAATCCGCTTTTATGGAATCTGCTGCTCCGGGCTCTCCGCAATGTACCGTTATGCCGGGGTGATCCCCCTCTCCAATGCGGTGACCGCCGAGCTGGTTCTGGGAACCGGAGCGTTGGATCTGTGGGTGGCGGACGTGCAGGATGTATTTCCATCTATTATGGAGGTAGCAAAATGCTACAGGACCACAGTGGTGACCACCAGTGATTCCGCCCGGCTTCCGGGAGCTGAACACATCGCCTATGACCACCATCACTCCAATATCGGAGAGACGCAGAAGATTGCGGAACAGATCGTGGAACGGGCGATCGATAGCTTTGAGGCGCGCAGAGGGATTC
The DNA here is from genome assembly GCA_030524715.1 of Eubacteriales bacterium. Taxonomy (GTDB): domain Bacteria; phylum Bacillota; class Clostridia; order Lachnospirales; family Lachnospiraceae; genus Blautia_A. Next base: position 24,987 of record JAUNGB010000003.1, read on the forward strand.
CGGTGTTTATCCCTCCCTACGAGGTAGAGGCGGAGGTGGGATTTTCCGTGGAATACGTGCACAAACGCTTCGGGAGTATGCAGCCCCTGGCGGATGCGGTGAAAAGCGGGCAGATTCTGGGGATCGTCAACATGGTTGGGTGCAATAATCCCAAAGTAGTGTATGAACGTGCCATCATTGATGTGGCGGATGTTCTGCTGAAAAACAATGTGCTGATACTGACAAACGGATGCGCCGCATTTCCGCTGATGAAACTGGGCTACTGTACCATATCTGCCTGGAATCAGACGGGAGAGAGCCTGAGAGAATTTCTGCAGCCGGATCTGCCTCCTGTCTGGCATGTGGGGGAATGTATTGATAATACCAGATCTTCCGGTATTTTTGCCGGGGTAGCGCAGGCTTTAGGAAAAAATATATACGAGATGCCTTACGGCTTTACCTCCCCTGAGTGGGGAAATGAGAAGGGAATCGATGCGGCTCTGGGCTTCCGCCTGATGGGCGTCAACTCCTACCATTGCGTGGAGGCCCAGATCCACGGCTCTGCCAATGTAATTCATTTCCTAAAAGAGGGAACCAGGGAGACGCTGGGTTCGGTGATGCATGTGGATACGGATCCGAAAGCTCTGGGAAATAAAATTGTGGAGGATCTGAAAGCAAAGAGAAGGGCTCTGGGCTGGGATTGAAACTGAAGCAGCCAAACTGCAGCAAAGTTATCAAACAGCCATTCAGACATGGCTGCATGGCTCGTTGCCCGCGGAAATAAATTCAGAGAGAAAAGGAGATAAATTATAAATTATGAAAAAATGGAAGAAGATTGTGGGAATTATTCTCGCAGCAGTTATCGCGGCAGCGTCGCTTGCAGGCTGCGGAAGCGGAGACAGCGGAAAGCAGGCTGCTCAGGGCATTTCAGAGAGCGGCGCTGCAGCATCGACAAACGGCGGGGCATCAGCAAAAGACAGTTCATCATCAGAGCAGAAGGTGATCCATCTGGGATATCTGCCCATCACACACGCGCTTGCCCTGTTTGCTGAGAAAGACCTGCTGGATGACGAGAATGGAGACATAAAAATAGAACTGGAAAAATTCAGTTCATGGTCCGACCTTACGGACGCGCTGAACGCGGGGCGGATCGATGGGGCGTCTGTTCTCATCGAGCTGGCTATGAGCGCAGTAAGCCAGGGAATCGACCTGAAGGCCGTGGCACTGGGACATAAAGACGGAAACGTGATCGTGGTCTCAGATGAGATCCAATCCGCTGCCGATCTGAAAGGGAAAACCTTTGCGATCCCGCACACACAGTCGTCGCACAATATTCTTGTACATGATATGCTGGAAGAGAACGGGCTTTCCATCAGCGATGTAAACGTGGTGCAATTGGCGCCCTCCGAAATGCCCTCATCTTTGGCCAGCGGTTCCATCGACGGTTACTGCGTGGCGGAACCCTTCGGCGCACAGGCGGTCACTCAGGGCTTCGGCCATGTGTTGTATGATTCCGAGGAACTCTGGGACAATTCGCTGTGCTGCGGTCTTGTCCTGACAGGAAGCTTTGCCAAAAACGATCCGGAAACCACGGAGCTTCTGATCGAGAAATACCGGGAAGCCGGAAATTCTCTGGATCAGGAGAAAGCGGAACAGATTGCGGAGGAATATCTGGGGCAGGATTCAAACGTGCTGGAACAGTCCCTGGAATGGATTCACTTTGACGATCTTGAAATCACGGAGGAAGCCTATCAGACGTTGGTTGACAAAGTAGAGGCTTACGGGATTAATGAAAATCCGCCCGCCTATGAGGAATTCGTTTATCAGCCGACTGAGAAATAATCAGCCGGAAAGGAGGATACCATGTTTCAATCAATTAAACGGATAGTTCTGTCTTTCGCGTGCCTGTTGCTGATCTGGCAGCTTGCGGTTACTTTCGGGAATTTTAATCCTGTGCTTTTTCCGGGTCCGGGGAAGGTTCTGGAGGCCTTTGCCGAGCTCTGTACAACAGGGCTTCGGGGAAGTTCCTCGGGAATCACCCTGTTCGGTCACATCAAAGCCAGCATGATAAGATTTCTTGCCGGGTATCTTGCGTCGGTAAGCCTTGGAGTGTTGTCCGGACTTTTACTGGGATGGTTTCCCACTGCCTTTGCCTATGTCAATCCGGTAATCCAGCTGATCCGCCCCATCGCGCCTGTAGCCTGGCTGCCGTTTATCGTACTCTGGGTGGGAATCGGTGATATGCCCGCAATCGCAATTATCTTTATCGCGGGATTTTTCCCTGTGCTTCTCTCCACAGTCTCTGCGGTAAACAACATGGATCGGGTTTACCTGAAGGTGGCGGGGAATTTTAAGCTGTCTCAGTTTCATACACTGGTAAAAATCGTATTTCCTGCGGTATTTCCTCAGATTGCCGCCAGTCTCCATCTGGCGCTCAGCACCTGTTGGATTTTCCTGGTGTCAGGTGAGATGGTGGGTTCACAGACCGGGCTGGGCTTTCTGGTAATGGATGCAAAAAACTGCATCCGCGCGGACGCTCTCCTGGCAGTCATGATAACCATCGGACTCGTGGGGCTTGCGCTGGATCTTCTGATCGGTCTATTTGAAAAGAAGGTAGCGCAGATCTGGGGCTTCGGCGTGGTAAAGTATGAGAAAGGCAGGTAAACAATATGTATATAGAGGTCAACGATGTGTCTGTAAAATACAGGCAGAAGAAAAGTGAATTTCAGGCACTGGATCACGTGTCGCTCTCTGTAAGAAAAGGTGAGTTTGTGTGTCTTCTGGGGCCGTCGGGCTGCGGAAAGACGACGCTTCTGAATGTGATGGCCGGTTTTGAGAAGGCAGCGGAGGGAAGCGTCACCATAGACGGGGAAGAGGTGAAAGGGCCGGATATCCGCTATGTGACTATATTTCAAAATTACGGTCTGCTTCCCTGGAGGACTGTACGGAAAAACGTGGAGCTGGGACTGGAAACAAAAAAACTGCCGAAGGCGGAGCGGAGCAAAATCGCCGACCAGTATATCGATCTGGTGGGGCTTGGGAACTTCCGAAACCACCATCCCCACCAGTTGTCGGGAGGTATGCAGCAGCGTGTGGCGATTGCCAGGGCGCTGGCGGTAGACCCGGAGATTTTGTTTATGGATGAACCTTTCGGCGCATTGGACGCCATTACCCGAATGAAACTTCAGGATGACGTGCGCAAATTATCAGACGAGGAGAAAAAGACCATCGTCTTTGTCACCCATGATATCGAAGAGGCTGTTTTTCTGGCGGACAGGATCGTCGTCATGACGCCGAATCCCGGAAAAATCAAGAGCATCGTCAACGTACAACTGGGCGCTGCCAGAGACAGGACCTCCGATGACTTCATCATGGTGAGAGATAAAATATTTGAGATCTTCCATATGAAAACCGACAGAACAGTGGAGTATTATATTTAGAGCAAATAAACCAATTAATCTACGCGGCCGCTGCTCCCAAAAGCTGCCGCTGCTCCCTGAAAACAAGGGATTCCCTGGCTGATACCGCTTGCCGGCATGATCACAAAAGTCATGATACTGGCAACGACAGCATACACGCTGATAGCGGTATCGCCGCCGTACCTGCCTAACTGGCTGTTATAGACAAGGCTGATCAGCCCCATGGCCTTTTCCTGCAAACAGGCTGAACAGCGACGAACCGCCTGCGCTGCACATAAGTCCAAAGGCCATCATCATGTAGGAAAGAGGAAAGCAGATCGATAATCCGGCTAATGCGGAAGTGCCGTTAAAATTTCCTACAAAAATACGGTCAACAATGTTATAAATCGCTGTAATCAGAAGGGAAATTGCCGCCGGGATAGAATACTTCAGAATCATAGGGAACAATTTTCCTGTGGAAAAATCATTTGGTTCATTCATGGTTGTGTATCTCTCTTTCATTTAAGTTAGTTTCCTAAGTATTTGGTTAAAAGCTATGGATAACACATCTGAAATTTTCATTCAGACAAGTTATCCATCATTTTCTCAATTACCCTGAAAAAGACCTTTAAATCCTCTTCAGAAATGCCTTCTACAAGGGTTTCTTCCAATGCAGTCAGGTCCTCTACAACCTGCTGCTTATACGATAAGGCTTTCTCTGTCAAAACAATCTTCTTTAACCGATTATCGTAGGCAACCGGTTCGCGGACGATCAGCCCGTTTTTTTCCATTTGCTTTAGTAATTCTGTGGCAGTAGACGGGCGTATGCTGTATTCTTCTTCAATATCCTTTTGAAATATATCGTCTGTCTGTGCAAGCAAGAAGTGAAGCGTTCTCCCCTGCGAACCGCTGAAGTCCTTTCGGGAAGAGAGCATATCCAGTTTTCTGCGCAGCTTGTTGGACAGATTGCTGACATATCTTGCCGCACTTTGTGTAAGAGAAACCATAACAGCCTCCTTTCTTAGGTTCCTAAGTAATTGTAAGTCCTTTTTTTTGTTTGTCAAGCTTATTTTTATTATTGTCCACACCTATATATCAGATGTGGGATGATTCCCGTCTCTATAGGCGGTGAGTAACAAATTTGTATCAGTGGCGGGATTCATTCCCCCTCTTGACAATATGTCCGATATCAGATACAATGCGAGGTGTCCGAAATCAGATAAGGAGTGGGAATATGAACCATCAGAGAGTGAAAAGGTATAATTGCGTTATAAATGAAATCAATTCCATTTACCATGACGCCGCCCTGCGTATGGGTATTTCAAACAGCGCACAGAGTATTTTGTATGTCATTTGCGAAAATGGAGACCGTTGTCTGCAAAGTGAGATCTATAAGCAGACAGGGATCAGCAGAAAGACCATCAATTCCTCCATACGGAAGCTGGAAAAGGAAGGAATCGTATATCTGGAGCAGGGACCGGGCTGCAATACGATCGTCTGCCTCACTGACGCCGGGAAAGAGGTTGCCGACCAAAAAGTCCGGCCGATTATAAGAATTGAAGATGAAATATTTGGCGAATGGACAGAGGACGAAGCGGAGCTGTATCAGGAATTAACTGAGCGGTACCGGGATTCCCTGAAAAAGAAACTCGACGCTTTGTTTTTACCGTAAGAGAAGCGTAACAACCTGCGTTCATGAGCGCATATGGAAAGTTCATGAGCATATGGCAAAGCGGAATGCGAATGTCCAATTTACAAAAAAGAAAGCTGGAAGGTGATTATGAAAATTCAATTATCCGAACATTTTACTTACAAAAAATTACTGCATTTTACAGGGCCGACCATTATTATGATGATTTTCACCTCGCTCTATGGGATCGTGGACGGACTGTTTGTCTCGAATCTTGTGGGGAAAACGGCGTTTGCGGCTGTCAACCTGATCCTCCCCTTTCCGACGATCCTCTCCGCGCTGGGATTTATGATCGGAACCGGAGGAAGCGCGCTTATTTCCAAGACCATGGGCGAGGGGGACAATGAAAAAGCCAACAGCCTGTTTTCCCTGATGGTGTATCTGACAATCATCCTTGGCGCCGTCATTTCCGTCATCGGCGCGATCTTTGTGCCGCAGGTCGCCGTCCTCCTTGGCGCGCAGGGAGAGATGGTCGAAAACTGTGTGACATACGGCAGGATCTATCTTCTGGCATTGCCGTTGTTCATGCTTCAATATGTATTTCAGAGTTTTCTGGTTACAGCGGAAAAGCCGAAGCTGGGACTCGCCGTAACGGTAGCGGCAGGCGTGACGAATATGATCCTGGACGCGCTGTTTATGGCGGTGTTCCATTGGGGAGTAGCCGGGGCTGCGCTGGCAACCGCCATCAGTCAGGCTGTCGGCGGCGGAATCCCGCTTATTTATTTCCTGACGCCGAACAAGAGCAGGCTGCGTCTTGGAAAAACCAGGATGGATGGAAAGGCGCTGGTAAAAACCTGTACCAACGGGTCTTCTGAGCTGATGACAAATATTTCTTCTAATATTGTCAACATCCTGTTCAACTATCAGTTGATGCAGTTTGCCGGTGAGGACGGAGTTTCAGCCTATGGCGTGATCATGTACTGCAATTTTATTTTTACCTCCGTTTTTCTGGGCTATTCTATCGGCTCGGCCCCGATCATCGGATTTCACTATGGTGCGGAAAACTATACGGAATTAAAAAGCCTGCTGAAAAAAAGCGCATGGATCATAGGGCTACTATCTATGGTTCTGTTTGGTCTTGCGGAACTATTGGCGCCGCCGCTGTCCCGTGTTTTTGTGGGCTATGACAGCGAGCTGCTTGCACTGACGCAGAGGGCGTTTCGGATTTATTCCATAATGTTCCTGTTCTGCGGGGTTAATATCTTTGGCTCGTCCTTTTTTACCGCATTGAACAACGGGCTTGTATCGGCAGTGATCTCGTTTCTCCGGACATTGGTATTCCAGATCGGCTGCGTGCTGATCCTTCCTGCGGTCTGCGGAATCGACGGAATATGGCTGTCTGTAGTAGCAGCGGAGCTTCTGTCGCTTTTAGTTACGATCTTTTGCATTTTCAGGTATCGGAACCGATACCATTATATTTAACCAAAGTAAGGCGGATATTCGTATTCCGCCTTGCTGTATACTTATAAACCTGTATACTTATAAACAAGGAGGATTTCGTGATGCGAAAAATTATTACTATCAGCCGGGAATTCGGCAGCGGGGGACGGGAGCTTGGAAAGCGTCTGGCGGAAGCTCTCGGCATGGCATACTATGACCGGGAAATTGTTACGGCGCTTGCAGAAAAAAGCGGTCTGGCAGAAGAATATATTGAAAATGTTTCTGAGCGGGGCATACCTCGTTATTATCCCATTACTTATGCGCGGACTTTCACCAGGCTGCCGGCATTTTCAGAACCTCATATGAAAGTATTAAATGAACAGAACAGGCTGCTGCTGGAACTGGCCGGGAAAAGCGACTGCGTCATCGTAGGCAGATGCGCGGATGTGATCCTGCGGGAATACCAGCCTCTGAAGCTTTTTGTGTATGCCAGCCCGGAGAGCAAAATGCAAAGGTGCAGGCTCCGGGAAGAAGAGGGCAGGCATTATACAGACAGGGAACTGAAACGGCGGATGGCACAGATCGACAGCGGACGCGCCCGGTACAGGGAACTGACAGACGGAAACAAATGGGGCGAGAAATCCGGCTATCATCTGTGTATCAATACTACGGAACTGGAAATAAAATCATTGGTTGGAGCAGTATGTGAATTTGCTTCCTGCTATTTTGACGAAAAAAAACAGGGGATGCGGGAAAATCACTAAATTGTTCAAAAATATGTTTAAAACACGCTCTAAGAAAGGCGGTATAGATGAAACGAATTTTATTGGTCGAAGACGACCTGAGTCTGATAAACGGACTGTCCTTCGCAATCAAAAAACAGGGATATGAGCTTACCGTGGCGCATACCAGCAGCGAGGCGGAACAGCTATGGGAGAGCGGGACATATGATCTGGTCATTTTGGATGTTACCCTGCCGGACGGCTCCGGATTTGATATATGCAGAAACATCCGCAAGGTATCCAAAGTGCCGATCATGTTTCTGACGGCGATGGATGAAGAAACGGATATTATCATGGGGCTTGATATGGGCGGCGACGACTATATCACAAAGCCATTTAAGCTGGCTATTTTTATGTCGAGAATCAACGCGCTGCTCCGCAGAAGCGATCATTTTAATCAGGCGGAAACGGAACTGGCATCCAATGGTATCCGCATTGAACTCCTGAAAGGAGAAGTATACAAAAATGAGGAACCGGTGGAACTGACGGCAAATGAATATAAGCTCCTGCGTCTGTTCATGGAAAATCCGGACAGGGTGCTTTCCCCTGAGCAGATTTTAAGCAAGCTGTGGGACTGTGATGAAAACTATGTAGACAATAATTCCCTTACGGTGTATATTCGCAGGCTGCGGACAAAAATTGAAGACGATCCGGGAAATCCCCGGAGGATCGTAACCGTCCGCCGCATGGGATATAAGTGGAATACCGCCCGGTGAGGTACGTGATGAAAATGATGAAAATACTGGCAAACAGAAAAGTAAAAGCCTTATTCTGCGAGATCGCGGCGAGCATACTGGCGTTCGTCTTACTTTCTTCAGCGTTTCTTTTTCTGGAACTGCCGAATGCGGCGCTTTCTATCTTTCTATGCGCACTGGTTATGTGTATGGCGATCCTGATTTTCTGTTACAGCTACTTCCGGGAGCAGAATAAGATCATGGAAAACGCCGTGGAGCAGATTGTAGAATACACCTCCGGAAACCGGGAAGCAAGAATCCCATGCGATGAAGAGGGCGAGCTTTACAGGCTCTTCCATGAAGTAAATTCCCTGGCGTCGATCCTGAACGCAAACGCAGAAAGCGAGAGGAAATCCAAACAGTTTTTGCAGAATACCATATCTGATATTTCCCATCAGTTGAAAACGCCGCTTGCGGCGCTGAACGTCTATAACGGGCTTTTACAGGGAGAGACGGAAGAATTGCCGGAGCTTCAGGAATTTACAGCCCTGTCGGAAAAGGAGCTGGACCGGATTGAAATGCTGGTACAGAACCTGTTGAAAATCACAAAGCTGGACGCCGGCTCCATTGTATTTGAAAAGCATACGGAAAACATAGCGGATATGCTGAGAGAAATCGAACTTCATTTTGCTTACCGTGCGAAACAGGAGCAGAAAGAGATTATTTTGTCAGGCGCCGACAATATTTCGCTTTTGTGCGACCGTGACTGGCTGACAGAAGCCATAGATAATCTTGTGAAAAATGCGCTGGACCATACCGACGCAGGTGATTCTGTCCGTATTGGATGGAAACAGTTTGCCTCGATTGTTCAGATTACGATAAAGGACAACGGCTGCGGTATCCACCCGGAGGATCTTCACCATATTTTTAAGCGGTTCTACCGCAGCCGCTTTTCAAAGGATACCCAGGGAATCGGTCTCGGCCTTCCCCTTGCCAAGGCAATCATTGAGGCCCATGACGGCGCGATTGAGGTGGACAGCGAGTTAGGCGTAGGGACAATCTTTACCATAAATTTCTTAATTCCTACAAAATTGTAGGCTGAGAGTAAGGCTGCTGTAGGATATGGATGATATGCTTTTCTCAAATCAAAGAAAAAGGAAAGGAGACCCTGGGCGATGAAAAATTATTTAAGCCTTGTGCCTATTTCGGCAAAGGTCCACAGACGGCAGAACCGTATGACACTTATGTGTATCGTGATTGCGGTATTTCTTGTAACTACAGTATTCAGCCTTGTGGGTGCGCTCGTTGATATGGAAAAAACGAATATGATTGGCAGCCACGGATATTGGCATATTTCCATCCGGAATATTTCAGAGGATATTGCGGAACAGATTCGTTCACGTTCTGATGTCAGGACGGTATCGGAATGCGAAATAATCAATGCGGATACTGACGAGAATTATTATATAGGCAGTCAAAAAGCTGTCCTGTATGGTGTTGACGAACCATGGGTAACAGATATCTGGGATTTTCTGGAGGATGGCACATATCCCAAAAGTGACGGCGAGGTTATTGTAAGTACAAATATAAAAAATACCATCGGGGTAAATATCGGAGACAGTATTACCTTAAATATGCCCTCCGGCAGCAAAGAATACACCATTTCCGGTTTCGGATCGCACGACCTGGAATTTAACGATATGTACGACGCGATCACGATATATATGAATCGGAGTGCGTTTTCTGAACTATGCCTGGCAAACAACGCAGCAGAGTCTCCTGTTTATTATGTCCGTTTCTCAACAGACAACGGTGTGGCGAGGCGGATCAAGAATTTAAAAAAAGACTATGGACTGACAGATGAAACTGTAAAAGAGAATACCGCCCTTCTTACAATGACGGGAGACAGCAGTAATGGTTATGCGCAGGCTCTGTATCCTCTTGCCGCCATTCTGTTTGTATTGATTGTGCTGGCGGGCGTTTTTATGATTTCAAGCAGTATGAACAGCAATGTTGCTCAGAGGACACAATTTTTCGGCATGATGCGTTGCATTGGAATGAGTAAACAGCAGATAACCCGTTATGTAAGGCTGGAAGCACTGAACTGGTGTAAGACAGCTATTCCCATAGGTATTATACTTGGCGTAGCAGTAACATGGCTCGTGAGCTTTGGATTGAAATACGGAATCGGAGGAGAACTTACGGAAATTCCTCTTTTTTATGTCAGCGCTTCAGGAATTGTGCTTGGCATAGCAGTAGGTATTCTGACTGTGCTTCTGGCCGCCCATTCTCCTGCGAAACGCGCTGCCAGAGTATCCCCTGCCGCAGCAGTATCCGGAAATGCTCAGAATGAAGAAATAACTCGCCGTATAAAGATGATTGGCAGCATAAAAATTGATACGGCGCTGGGAATCAGCCATGCGGTATCAGCAAGAAAAAATCTGATTCTTATGACCGGTTCCTTTGCGCTGAGCATCATTTTGTTTTTCGGTTTTTCAGTAGGTCTTGATTTTGCGGAGGCGCTTATGCCGTCCACGAGGTCCTGGCAGCCGGATTTTTCTATTATAAGCGATGACGGATCGAACTCCGTAGACAAAGATTTGGCGCCGGAATTAAGCAAAGTAAACGGCATCACCCAGGTTTATGGAAATATGGCGGCTATTGATGTTCCGGCTGTTTCTGAAAGGGATGTAAATGAGATTACATTGGTTTCCTATGAGGAATATATGCTTCAATGCGCTAAGGAAAATATAGTAAGCGGAGATATATCAAAGCTATCCGGAGACAGTAACTATGTATTAACCATTTACGATGCGAGAAATCCTCTGGAAACCGGCAATACGGTGCAGGTTAACGGAACAGAACTTGAAATCGTGGGAACAGTATCTGAAGGACTTTTTGAAGACGATATTACCCTGATTTGTACGGAAGAAACCTTTGAACGCCTGATGGGGGCTTCAGGCTATGGACTGTTAAATGTCCAGATTGCGGACAATGCGGATAAGAACAAAATTGTTTCATCCATACGGAGCATGATGGATGAAAATTGTAGTCTGTCCGATTATTATGATACCAATAAAGACAACAACGCGGAATTTTGGGGTTTCCGGATGGCAGTCTATGTATTCCTTGCTATCATCATCCTGATGGCCGCGTTGAATATCATTAACAGCACATCTATGAGTGTGGCTGCCAAAACCAAGCAGTACGGCGCTATGCGTGCAGTTGGAATGGATAGCAGACAGCTTACAAGGATGATTGTGGCTGAAGTTTTCACTTATGCCATTTCCGGCTGTGTGATAGGCTGTTCAATAGGTCTGGTTCTGAATAAGATGATTTATGAAGCGCTCATTACTGCGTATTTTGGAGAAATGTGGCATGCTCCGACAGGGGAAATTATCGTTATTCTTCTGATTATTTTTGTTTCCGGGGCTGCGGCAGTCTATGCCCCGGCAAAGCGGATGCGTAACATGGCGATTACAGATACGATCAATGATATGTAAACGGAACTGCCGATAAAAAACGAACTATAAGGTTCCTGTATTAAATGATACGGATGCGGGATATGTCCGGAAAAAGGACAAAGAAAGAGGTGTTTATACAATGGATTTATTAGAAGTGAAATCAATTTCCAAAACCTACGGCAGCGGTGAAACAGCCGTTCATGCATTAAAGGATGTCAATTTTTCCGTTCCAAAGGGAGAGTTCGTGGCGATCGTCGGGGAATCCGGCTCCGGTAAGACCACGCTCCTGAATATGCTGGGCGCGCTGGATACGCCCACCTCCGGCAAAGTGCTGATCGACGGCAAGGACACGTTTTCTATGAAGGAAAAGGAACTGACTGTTTTCAGGCGCCGGAATATCGGATTTATTTTTCAGGCATTCAACCTGATCCCGGAACTGACAGTGGAACAAAATATCATATTCCCTGTCCTGTTGGATTATCAGAAGCCCAACAAGAAATATCTGGAAGAACTGCTGACCGTCCTGAACCTGAAAGAGCGCCGGAACCATCTGCCCAGCCAGCTCTCCGGCGGCCAGCAGCAAAGGGTGGCCATCGGACGCGCCCTGATGACGCGCCCTTCCCTGATCCTCGCAGATGAGCCGACAGGAAATTTGGATTCCCAGAACAGCAGTGAGGTGATCGCCCTGCTGAAAGAGGCGTCGAAAAAATATGAACAGACCATCATCATGATCACCCACAACCGGAGCATCGCACAGACTGCGGACAGAGTTTTGAACGTGTCGGACGGGGTACTGACCGATCTGGGAAGAGCGTAGGACGTCCGCTTTGCGCCGACCGGAGTGGAAAGGAGACCGTAAAGTATGAGAAATTATTTAAGCCTTGTGCCCATCTCGGCAAAGGTGCACAGGCGCCAAAGCCGCATGACAATTCTATGCATCGTTATTTCGGTCTTACTCGTAACGGCCATTTTCAGCATAGCTGATATGTTTATCCGCACGGAAAGCGGCGGATTGCAGGAAAAACATGGGAACTGGCATATTCAGGTGACAGACGTTTCACAGGATGTGGGGGAAGAAATCAGCCAGCGTTCCGATGTAGAAGCCGTCGGTTGGGCAGAATCTTTCAATTCAGACGCAGAACAGCCGTATTATATCGGAGAGAAAAGAGCTGCTTTATATGGTGTTGATGATGTTTATCTGAACCGGCTTGTAAATGCTCTTGAGGAAGGAGATGCTCCGCAAAATGACCACGAGGTATGCTTAAGTTCCAATGCGAAGCTTGCGCTGGATGTGCAGATCGGCGATGCTGTGACGGTACAGACGCCTGCCGGAGATGTTGATTTTACCATATCCGGTTTTGGCTCGGATGACAGTGAATACTATCGCGGGCAGACATATCTGGTCGCCGTATATATGACGCGTACTGCGTTTACGTCTCTTATGGAACAGAACGGCATCCAGGAGAATCCAACCTGTTACATTCAGTTTGAAAGTGCGTCTAAAGCAGCCGATGCAATTACGGAGTTTGAGCAGCAGTATCATCTGCCTGCGGAAAATATTTCCGAGAATACTGTGATTATGGGACTTTCCGGGTATAGCGACAGTAAATCCGTGAAAAATATCTATGGGATAGCGGCTGTCCTGTTCGTTTTGGTTCTGCTGGCCGGGGTGCTGATGATCTCAGGCAGCATGAATAGTAATGTGGCACAGCGGACAAGTTTTTTTGATATGATGCGCTGTATTGGCGCAAGCCGTAAACAGATTATCCGGTATGTAAGGCTGGAAGCACTGAATTGGTGCAAAACGGCTGTACCGACAGGCGTTATTTCAGGTGTGACGATCAGTTGCGGCGTATGTGCGTTGCTGCATTATGGTATTGGCGGTGAATTTGCCACAATGCCTGTGTTTGCACTCAGTCCCGTCGGTATTATCTGCGGTGTGTTGGTTGGGATCGTGACGGTTCTGCTGGCATCACAGGCTCCGGCAAAACGTGCGGCCAGGGTTTCACCGATGGCGGCGGTTGCCGGGAATGAGGAATCCGCACTTTCTGTACATCATGCATCAAAACTGAGTTTTGGTAAAATTGAGCGGACTTTGGGCGTTCACCATGCCACGAACTCTAAGAAAAACTGGTTTCTGATAACGGCCAGCTTTTCCCTCAGCATTATTTTGATGCTCTGCTTTTCAGTAGGATTGGATTTTGCCCGTGAGTTGATGCCGTCTTTGCAGTCATGGTATCCGGATATTACGCTCAATGGTTACGCAAACGCGCTGGTGCTGGAACAGGACTTAATTGACGAAATCAGCACAGTTTCAGGCGTGGAATCCGTTTATGGCAGTTCCTACATGGATCATGTTCCGGCCGCTTCCTCAAGAGAAGGAATCGACCATGTGAATCTGGCGTCTTACAGTGATTTTCTGTTGGATAGTGCAGCAGACAGTGTGATGGAAGGGGATATATCGGCAATCTATGGAGACACAAACCAGGTTATGACCATCAGCATATAGTTTCCTGGCAATTCTTGCCCTGATTACATTGTTTAATATTATTAACAGCATTTCCATGAGTGTAACTGCCCGGATAAAACAGTATGGCTCTATGAGGGCCGTCGGCATGGACGGCGATCAGCTTACACGGATGATCGCGGCAGAGGCATTTACCTACGCTTTCTCCGGGCTTATTGTTGGCTGCGGGGTTGGACTTTTACTCAACCGTTTTCTGTGGGTAAACCTTCTCACCCGGTATTTTGGAGCGCAATGGAATATTCCGGTAGTTTTGCTGGTTATCGTTGTTGTATTTTGCTTTGCTGCTGCCGTCGCAGCAGTCCGTTCCCCGGCAAAACGGATACGGAACATGGTGATCACTGATACAATCAATGAGCTGTAAACGGAGTGACAGATAAAAACTGCGGTATAGCGGAAACGGGAAGCTGCTGTACCGCAGAGCATTTTAGATGCCCTGTTTGGATTTTATTCACTGATGGACTGCACCGTTAGAGAGCTGAAAAGGATAGGTATTTATGAAAAGAAAACGAAAGAGGAAGCATCCTGGCAGAAAATTTTTTATAAGCCTGCTGGCACTTTTGCTCTGCATACTGTTTGCAGTGTGCGCTTTTTTCGGTGTGCAGGGCTATCAGATGTACCAGAAAGCGATAGAAGAAAAGACGATCAGCGAGCGAGTGGATGAGATTCGCTATATGGAAGGGTTTACACCATATTCCGAACTGCCGGAATGCTACATAAACGCCACAATATCGGTAGAAGACCGCAGGTTTAAAACGCATGGCGGAATTGACCTGATCGGCCATTGGCCGTGCTGCATGGACGGATATCCGGGAGCTGTCTTTCGTGGAGGGCGGCAGCACCATTACACAGCAGCTTGTCAAAAATCTGCTCTTTACGCAGGATAAGAAGATGGAACGTAAAGCAGCGGAAATCTTCGCTGCGCTGGCGATGGAAAAAGAGTACACGAAAGAAGAAATCTTTGAGTTGTACGCAAATACCGTCTATTTCGGCAGCGGCTATTATGGCGTCTGCCAGGCGTCCTGAGGATATTTGGGGTTTGTTGTTCCATAAGCGGATACTCCTGGTAAATATGAATACAAAACACATCACCTGTGCATTTTTCCTTTTATATTTTCTGGCTGCATTTTCCGCCGCATTGTTTGTCAGAGGGATGGAAATATCCTGTAAAAACAACAGAAGTTTTCTATTTGTCTGGTATTTTTTTATGTTCTGTGATATGCTGATTTTCAGAAAAAGGATATGATTGGAATTGGAATAGTAACAGCCGATAGGAAATGTGTCTGGATGATAAAAAGGACGAAAATTATGGGCAGGAAAAAGAGCGGAACAACAAAAACACAAAGAAAGGAAGTCCGGCTGCAGAAGACGAGGCAATGGATATTGACTTACAATGGAACACCGAAGCATATGGCGAAGCACTATAGAAAGAGGTTTCATGTTGATATTATAACGGCGCTTCGCGACTTGCAGGAGATCGGTGTGGAATTTACACAGGAATATTTAGATGCGGTGAAACGGAGTGAGGAAGAACGTATCCGGCAGAAGCGTTTGGCGAAAGAGAAAAAGGCGCAGGAGGAACAGGATCTTTTATATGAAGATTCAGATGATGTGTTTGCTTTTATTGCCGGGTATACAAGCGGAGGCGCTCCGTATGGGATTACATGGGATGAGCTTGGTCTTGAACCGTATGCTTCTTACGAAGAACTCATGGAGGCGTATGATCGGTTAGACAGGCAGAGAGAAAAAAGGATGTCTGCAGAAGATGAAGAACTTTGGGATGGGGATGACTATTTATACTGAAAGTAGAAATTGAATGGCATGGCTTGTAAACCACAAATTAGTATGGTATGATATAAACAGCAGAAGAATACTCTGCGGATGATACAGCATATCATAAAGGTGGTGAATCCTTTGGGAGTAAAAGACACGGTAACAACAAAATACATGAGGCAGAATGAAATCTTTGCCGATGCCTTTAATTATTTTGTATATGGCGGAGAGCAGGTTATCAATCCGGAAAGCCTGAAGGAACTTGATACCCGTGAGATAGATGTTCCTTATGGTGGAGAGAAGGGTGCGAAACAGCCAGTGCAGAAAACCAGGGATGTTATTAAATCGGTCATTGCGATGATGGATAAACGTACTGCATATCTGCTTCTGGCAATCGAGAACCAGTCCAATATCCATTATGCGATGCCGGTAAAAAATATGGTTTATGACGCCCTTCAATATGCGAAGCAGGTAGAAGCGGCGATAGCTTCCCATAAAATGTCCGGTGATTATAAAGGTGTTGACAGCGATGAATACCTGTCCGGGTTTATGAAAGCGGATCATTTGCTGCCGGTAGTAACATTGGTCATATATTTCGATTCCAAAGAATGGGATGGCCCATTGTCTATTCATGAGATGTTTGCGGGGCAGGATGCAAGGGTACTTGCGCTGGTTCCTGATTATAAGATTAACTTGCTCTCGCCGGCTTCAATAGAGGATGAAGATTTTGGAAAATTCCAGAGTTCTTTGAAAGAAGTGTTGTCATTTATCAAGTACGCAAGAGACAAGGATGAATTAAAAAAGGTATTGGATGCAGACGAATCTTTCCGCCATTTGGGGAGAGAAGAAGTGGATGTATTAAATGCCTGCGTAGGTGCAAAGATAGCAGTCAAAGAAGGTGAGGAGGCGATTGATGTGTGTTTGGCAATACAACAAATGAATGAGGAAGCGGCTCAGAAGGAAAGAATATCTACACTGTTTGCCAGCATTAAGAACCTTATGGAAAAAATGGGTTGGTCTGCGGAGCAGTCTATGGATGTATTAAGCGTTTCCGACAGTGACCGGAAGGCGCTTTGGCAGTTGCTTAAATAAAATGAAAAGTCGAACAGTATTTATAGGCATGGAGGCCGCCTTGAGCTGGAGAACAGGACAGCAGGCGGGGCGGCAGTGACAACTATATTTCGCCGGATCGTGTAAGCGATCCGGCAATTTTTTTCGTTTCTTTTTTGTATTGTCTTTTTGTTGTGATTTGAGATCTACAATAAATACAATATGGGCTTTTTGCGGCTGTCATGCTTGCGGCCCTGTTCTGGCAGGATACCAGAAAAAACACGTATGAGCTATTGCATACAAAGCCGATTTGGGCAGGGATCGGCTGTTGCCTGATCCTGTGGATCACAACAAATTCAACGGTCGGGGAACGGCTGCTCTGGATGGGATGTTATACAGTGATGAGAAAGGGAGCGTTTCTTTATGCTGGCTCCCTGCAGGAATTGCTCAATGAAGCAAAGGGGCATATCTGGATCTGCAGAGTTACGGATGAAAAACAGGCCAGGGAGCTGGAGAAAAGATATCATGTTTCCTCCAGACAATACATAGATGGAGAATTGCAGCTCCGGCTGATAAATACGAGAAAACCAGATATTGATTGTACTCCGGTATCCGCAACGCTGGAAGATGCCTACATCTATATAAATGGTAGATCGGTTTGGTGTGCGGTTACCGGATACGACGCCAAAATAATCTGCTTCTGTAACATGAGCCGCATCAGCAATACTTACGGTAAAGGCGCCTCTTGACTTAATATTTTGTACTGTTTTATGTATTTCTGTGAGGTTCAATGCAAGAGTGTCTCGCTCCTGCATGGTGCCCCACGCGGCATTCATTACATTTACGCTGCCATCTTCATTGTAGGTGGCTATCATTAAAACTGGCATTGGGAAAATACCTTCTGTAATATTAAGCTGTTTTCTCGTATTGTCTACCTCTTTCTACAATTTTGAATTGACACCTGTGGTGCTATTTTTTATAATTATAACAGGCGGCAATAAAAAATCAAGTACTGGCATTTAAGTAAGGTACTATCTTAAAGGAAAGTATAAGGATGATAAGGGATTATATCGAAAAGGCAAATTTTGAAGAAACAGGATTTAGCTATACATGGTCACTGATTTCTGGTAAACATAAGATAGTGATTTTATATTGTCTGATGGAGTTTGAAGTGGTGCGGTTGAATGAATTGAAGAGGTATTTGAAGACCATGTCAGATAAGACATTGAGCAGTAATTTAAAAGAACTGGAAAAGGATCAGCTTATTATTCGGAAGGAATATCCTCAGATTCCTCCAAAGGTTGAATATATGCTGAATGAGAGGGGAAGATCGTTAATGAAAATTCTTGACCAGCTTTGTATCTGGGGAGAAGAAAATAGAATCTGATATAGAATGTGGGCATCTGTCATATGGCAGGTGCTTTTTATAGGAAGGGAATTTAATACGTTCTCCATTTACCAGGTGTTACCGAAGCTGATCGCACTATGGGGCATTGGGAGTGATTCTGGGGTAAAAAGGGTGGTTTGCAGGCGGCATTGTCATTGTTTATTTATTGATAATTTTATGCTAAACTACCCTTGAGGTGAGAAAATGCAGTACAAAATCTTAATTGTGGACGATGACAGGGAAATGCTCAAAATGCTCAGGAGCTTTTTGGAGATAAAAAAATATTGCGTATTTACGGCAGAAGATGGGATAGAGGCAATAAAGATGTTGGCAGTAGAGCCGGATATCATATTATTGGATGTAAATATGCCGCAGCTTGATGGAATAGAGGTCTGCCGCAGGATCAGGGACAAAGTATCCTGCCCTATCTTGTTTCTGACAGCGAGGGTGGAGGAACAGGACAGAGTGAATGGGCTGCTGTCCGGCGGAGATGATTATATTTTAAAACCATTCAGTCTGAAAGAGCTGGATGCAAGGATTACTGCGCATTTAAAACGTGAAGAACGTCATAAAACAAAATCAGAGTATCGCTTTCAGGGAGAACTCCTGATTGATTATACGGCAAAAACGGTGCAGATCAATGGAAATGATCTGGAATTGACGAAACTGGAGTATGGGATTATTGAATTTTTATCTATGAATCCGGGACTTATTTTTGATAAAGAAAGAATCTATGAAAAAGTCTGCGGATATAATGGAGAGGGCGACAGCCGGGTGGTTACGGAACTGATACGAAGAATCCGGAAGAAAATGAGCCTGCAGACGGAGAAAGAATATATCGAGACGGTATGGGGGATGGGATATCGATGGATAAAATAAAGAATCTTTCCGTCAGAAAAACGATACTCCTGTATTTGGCGGTTGGTTTTATCTGCAGCTTTCTTTTATCGGCTGTGATCGTAAAGATTGCCACTTACACACAGGAACAGATCTGGTGGAACTATGTGGACCAGGATAAATATTTTGAAGCAGTAAACGGAGAAAAAGGGGGAAAACCTTATTATAGAACAGAGATTCCCAGGCCAGCTTCGTCAGATATGAGCAGCACGGATCGTCATATCTCTGAGTTTTGTGATTTTTTACAGACATATATCGCTTTGATCTTATCTGCAACAGCATCCTGTGCATCTGTTTTCCTTTTTTATAAACATAAACTGAAACAGCCCATTGAGGAATTGGAACAGGCATCCAGACGGATTGCCAGAAACGATCTGGATTTCCATATCACTTATGAAAACCAGGATGAAATGGGACGTCTGTGCGGGGAGTTTGAGCGGATGCGGGAACAGCTTGCACAGAATAATAAAGAATTGTGGCGGATGGTTGAGGAAGAGAGAACTCTCCGGGCAGCGATCGCACACGATATCCGCTCGCCTTTATCCGTCCTGAAAGGCTATCAGGAGATGCTGATGGATTATCTTCCGGATGGAACCGTTGATATAAAGACCGCAATGGAAATGCTGTCGGAAAGTTGGAAACAAATCGAGCGCATGGATCATTTTGTGGAGACCATGCGGAAGATGAGCAGTCTGGAGCAACGGACGTTATTAAGCCGCCCGATTACAGCAGAAGAAATAAAAGCAGATATTAGGGCAGAGCTTATAGTACTTGAAACAGATGAGAAAAAAAAGGTCGTCTTGAAGGTGCAGGAGACAACAGATCGTTTTCAGGGGGATAAGGAAGTGATCCTTGAAGTGACAGAAAATCTTCTGTCCAATGCGCTGCGGTATGCGAAAAAGCAGATAACAATAAATGTCAGCGTAACGCAACAAGAACTGAAGATATGCGTGGAAGACGATGGAAGTGGTTTTGACAGCGACATGGAAACAGTCACACAGGCATTTTACCAGCAGAATGTAAAAGACAGCCTGAATCATGCAGGAATGGGAATGTATATCAGCAGGCTGTATTGTGAGAAGCATGGAGGTCGCCTTGTATTGGAGAACAGGACAGCAGGCGGGGCGGAAGTGACAGCTATATTTCGCCGGATCGTGTAAACGATCCGGTAATTTTTTTCCATTTCTTTTTTGTATTGTCTTTTTGTTGTGATTTGAGATCTACAATAAATACATCAAGAAGAAAGAGGTGATGTCCATGAGTGTCATTATGAAAAGAGAAATCAAAAACTTTCTGAAAAGACCATTGTTTTGGATCGGTGTATTGATTGTAGTTTTAGGGGTGTTCCAGGATGTCCGGCCTTATCTGGGAATCTCTTATGTATCCTCTGATAAAGACCTGTCCTTCCATACGCCGTCATCAATCGCTGACGCCGATATTACAGACGGATACGTTCCCACAAAGGAAGAAGACAGACGGAAAATGTGGGAGGAAGAAATACAGGAGAATCTTGTATCCGATTTTGAAATGGGACAGGAAGAAGCAGAAGCCGTGATAGAGGAAATGAAAGGAATGGATATTCAGGAAGCGTGTGAGTATCTGGAAACAAAGTATCACTATTACAACGCACTTTATGCCTACGAAGATACGGAACTGCATCAGGGAACAGCGGAAGAAATCAATTTTTACATTAAGAGTAAATTGAAATCTCATCGCTTTTCGTACTATTTTTCCAGAAAATTCGCGGATTTTTCCGGGCTTTACATGGGCTTTTTTGCATCGGTCATGCTTGCAGCCCTGTTCTGGCAGGATACCAGAAAAAACACGTATGAGCTATTACATACAAAGCCAATTCGTGCGGGACAGTATGTGCTTGGAAAAGCAGCCGGAGGCTTTTTTGTCTGCCTGATCGTACTGGCAATTTTAAATCTTGTGTTCTGGGCGGCCTGCCGTATCTTTACAAAAAGCAGCGGTTTTGAGGTGAATCTGATGGATTTCCTTGCGGCAACAAGTCTTTACATTTTGCCGAATATGCTGATGATCGTATGTGTATATAGTTTGATTTCCCTGTTGTTTAAAAATCCTTTGCCCGCAGTACCGTTCCTGATCTTATATATGCTATATTCCAATACAGGAAGCAGAAATGAGGAAGGGGTATTTGGTTATTATGGAAGGCCGCTGGCTATCATGGTGCGGTTCCCCGGCCGTTTCTTTGACACGGTTTCCCCGCCGATGGCGTTGATGAACCAAGGCTTTCTCATACTGGCGTCTGCCTCGATCCTTCTGATCTGTACGTTGTTGTGGAAAAGGAGGCGGATGTGATGGGAAAAGAAATAAAAATCTGTTTGCCTTTCTATAAAATGGCATATTCTGTTTTTTTCGTTGTCATCTTGTGCATCCTTCGGGGCGTGATTTATACGAATGAAGTGGGAGTTGCGCTGGAAGCGCCTCTGGCATTGCTTGCGGCAGCGTTCTGTGCAGATACTTATGTACAGGAAGTGTCCAGCAAAAGATCAGAGATTGAGCGCCTGTATCCCATAAAGAACAGAACACGCTCCATATTGAAAAGGATGATAGTGCAGGAAGGGTATCTGTTCCTTCTTGCGGCGGCAGGTTATGTGATCGATTGCGTCATTCAAAGACCGCTTCCGCTTTATGGGATGCAGATCGTAATAAAAGACGAGATAAAAATGTTTTTCGTGTATCTGGCGGCCATTGCCGTTACGCTTATCTTCTGGGGGATTTTATCCCATACCCTGTCCTGCCTGTTCCGCAATATGTGGGCGGGGATCGGCTGTTGCCTGCTTCTGTGGATCACAACAAATTCAACGGTCGGGGACCGGCTGCTGGGAAAATGGAATGTATTCTCTTATACCTTCAGGAATATAGAAAATAATGAGGATCTGAGTTGGATATGCGGAAAAACGGTCTGTGTGCTTTTGATATTAATCATGGGCGCCGTGCTGCCTGAAATAATAAAGAAAAGAGGATAAAGATATGAGTATTAAGATAAATGACCTGACAGTAACTTTTAAAAACGGAGTGACGGCAATCGATCATGCTGATCTGGAAATTCCGAAAGGATTGTTCGGATTATTGGGAGAAAACGGTGCCGGAAAAACGACGTTGATGCGTGTACTGACAACCGTCTTAAAGCCTACAGGCGGAACGGTTGCTTTGGATGGGATGTTATACAGTAATGAGAATTATGAGAAGATTCAGAGAAAGATCGGATATCTTCCCCAGGAGATTGAACTTTATCCGAATCTGACCGTGCAGGAATGTCTGGAATATATGGGAGATCTGGCTGGCGTACCGAAAAAAACGTGTAAGGAGCGTATCCGGTATTATCTGGAAAAGACCAATCTGACAGAGCATCGCGGAAAAAAAATGCGCCAGCTTTCCGGCGGAATGAAACGGAGGGTCGGGCTGATACAGGCCCTTCTGAACGAACCTGAATTTTTAATTATTGACGAACCGACCACCGGCTTAGACCCGGAGGAACGTGTCCGCATCCGTAATCTGTTGGTAGATTTTTCGGAAGACCGCACGATTCTTTTTTCTACCCATGTTGTGGAAGATCTGGCAGCAACCTGCAATCAGCTTGCAGTGATGAAAAAAGGAGTATTTCTTTATGCGGGCTCCATGCGGGAATTGATCAATGAAGCAAAGGGGCATATCTGGATCTGCAGGGTCAAGGATGAAAAACAGGTCAGGGATCTGGAGAAGAGATATCATGTTTCCTCCAGGCAATATATAGATGGAGAATTGCAGATCCGGCTGATAAATACGGGCAAACCTGATATTGATTGTACTCCGGTATCCGCAACGCTGGAAGATGCCTACATCTATATAAATGGTAGATCGGCATCTGATTGTTGCAAAATTTGCCGCTATTGACGGAGGGCGTCGATAGCGGGTATAATACATAACAGTTAGCTTTAACTAATTAAAGAATTGGAGGTGTGATTAAGATGGCTATTGGCGATGATAATCCATATAAGATTGCCGGGGACATACTTTCTGCGTCATCTGTACCTGATAGTGGTTTTAGCAGCGTTGATCTGTATGGTTCCTCGGTTCAGGAAAAAAACGAAGGCTCCATGTGTACAGTCTTTCATCTCGAAAACGAAAGCGGTACAGGGGATATTACGGTGTATCATGCATTTCCCGGTATGGAACTGGTCTATAACGATATGCACATGGAGTATTGCAATAAAAAACAGAATCCGCGTTCTGGTATTATTGAAATCAATTACTGCCGGGAGGGACGCTGTGAATGTGCTTTTGGAGAGCAGAGCTATTGCTATATGGCCGCCGGTGATTTATCCATCTGCGCTTTGCAGAGAAGATCGCATACCTCATCCTTTCCTACTTCCCACTATCATGGTATCACAGTTACCATTGATTTTGCCGGAATTACAGAGGAAATGGAGAGAATCTTAGAACTGCTATCTGTTGATCTTACCCGCATTTCTGAATTTTCCGGGAAACGGGATTTCCATATGGTTCGTGCAAATGAAACTGTCCGGCACATATTTTCGGAACTATATATAGTTCAGGATCATATCAGACCCAGTTATATCAAGGTGAAGCTTATGGAGCTTTTGCTCATGCTGACGGAATTGGATCTTAGTGTAGGAAAGACGGACTGTGTTTACTTTTCCCGGGCACAACGGGACTGTATCCGGCAGATTCACGATTTTATGGCGGAACATATCGCAGAACATTATACGATTGAGGAACTTGCAGAGCGTTTTCAAATATCCCCTACCGCAATGAAGAATTGTTTTAAAGGAATTTATGGCGCTCCCATTTATGCTTATTTCCGTACTTACCGCCTGCAAATTGCGGAGCGCTTATTACGGGAAGGGCAATTATCCGTAGCGGAGATTGCTGCAAAAATCGGATATGCCAACCCGAACAAGTTTACATCCGCATTTCGCTCTGAATATGGGATGCCTCCTACTGCGTATAAAAAGAATGTCTGAATGGATAGAAATTAGTCTTTCCGGTCATTGCATTCCGCATGTGCGTTAGATAAAATATGCGTTAGTTAGCTTAATCTAACTAACGCATATTTTTTACGAGGAGGAATTGAAATGGAACAAAAAAAATGGGCCAGCCTGTTTCTGTCACTTGCTTTGATCCTTTCTTTGACGACTGTGGAAATACAGGCAAGCGACAACACAACCAAAACACAGCAGTCTGCAAGCGCAGTTGCAGATGAGACAACTACCAGCGCAGATACTGAACAGGAAAGCGAAACTGACGAAAATCAGGCGGCTGCCGAGCAGCTTCTGCTTGACCTGGAAGGCACTTATCAGGAGCTTTGGCCGGTTGTTCTGGCGGATGAATATGATCAATTGTGGCTTGACGACAGCGCCGAACTTGTAGGCGAGGAAAACGCAGAAGGGGCTGTTGAGATGATGGCCTCCATGGTGACGGGAACCGTTACTGGTGAAGAAGCGGTGGAGGCTTATCAGGATGGCGGCATGGCATACTGCTGTGACTTTTTGCAGGATGTGGATCAATTCACCTTTGATGGCACGACCATCTCCGGAATAGACAAAAACGGCAATGAACTGTTCAGCCATTCTTACCATTATGTCGGCATGGAAGAAATTCGTGGCCTATACATTTACGAAAGCGACGATGCGGATTCCGGCGAGTTTACTTATTTCTGCATGGCCCCGGACACGATGGAAACCACATGGCATATTGAATTCCGCTATGGCAGCGATCTGGACGCATTGGGACAGTATGATGCCGGCGACTATGCTTACTGGCTTGCATCCGGTATTTCTGTTGATTGTACGCAGGAGGATATTGAGAACTGCATCCAGCTTTTCTGCACAGAGAATCTGTCTGAATAAAGCGCTGCGCTGCTTCTCAATTTGCAGACCTCGATAGCATGGAAGGTCGGAAGCTCTAAAGAATACCATGATGCCCGGAAAAACGAGCAGAAACAAGGAAACCATAAAGGATACCATAATGCCATTCAGTAGAATCATTGAAAGATAGAATTGAAAAACAGTCAGGAATTATGGATGTAAGTGATTGGGGCCGACAGTAAATATTTAAAAAATATTTACTGTCGGCCCTTTCTGTGTGGCAATAGCAGGTATCATAATACCTGTTTTATTTGTTTTCTATTTTATGCAAATAATAACGGAAAGATTCTACAATATAATCACAACTGCCTGCACCGGATTTGGTATCGGTTACGGTTTTCAGATAATCATTGGAGTACAGGTCGATAATCATGCGGCAATAGCTGTCGGTTGTACCAACTAATTGGGATGTTGAGGAATTTCCATAAGCATGAGTGATAATACCTTTCACTATATTCTGTACTTTGTCTGCAGCAACATTTTCCCCTTTATGGCAGGCTAATTCAAAGAATCTGTCCTCTATCAACATTTCTTCCGGTACCTGTGCATACCAGTTTTCCATAATTTCAGAAAAATGTTCTAAGTTATGTTTCATAGCTTCCGTATATTTTTCTACGCTTCCAAACTGTTTTATGGCAAGTTTCGCCACTTCTGGTTCATCATCTTTGATTTTCTGAATAAACAGATCAAAATTTTCAACACTTCCCCAATGTTTAACCACTACTTCTGTCTGATTGGACTTAAAATCCTCCAAAGCATGGATATAATCGGACAAATCAAATTCTTTAAAACTCATACATTGTTCTCCTTTCTCTAATCGGCTAAGAAGCTGTATCAGTCTGTCCGTCCGATTACGCTTTAGAAGAAGCAATTCTTTTTGCTTTCTGAAAGCGGAGATCCTGTCAAAATCGGGTTTTTCAAGAATCTTCTGAATATCCTTTAACTTAAAGTCCAATTCCTTAAAAAACAGGATTTGCTGAAGCTTCTGCAGCGCTTCATCATCGTATAAACGGTATCCGGACTGTGTTAGTTCACTTGGTTTTAACAACCCGATCTCATCATAATATTGCAGGGCGCGTATGCTGACACCTGTTAATTCTGCGACTTGGCTTATGGTTTTCATACTTATACAACTCCTTCGATTTGTGGGGAAGCGAGATAGAAATTGCCGGCTTATATCCACCTGCTTCCATGAGTATAGAATACAGTATCACGTTACGTTGGAGTCAATAGTTTTTTGAGATTATAGGTTCTTTTGTATCGAGCCGGAGGGTGTTTTCATGTATCCGGTCAGCGAAGCGTTCCTGCATTTTTCTATCCTATTGACAAAAGCAGGAGGTAAGAGGTATACTTGAGAATGAGTTAGTGGACGCTAACATAAAAGCAGCCGCATTTATTGAAGTCATGAGTTAGTTATTATCAACTAATATTAAACATCAATAGGAAGGAAGACAAGGAGAAATGGATAGACATGAAGCAATTAAGAACGCTTATAAAGACCTTGGGGGCGAAGCGACATTCTACGATGGGATGATCACCTGCTCCACCCTGGCCGGAAAGGCAGTTTGCAGACTGGTATGGAATATGGATAAGAGGAAAAACACCCGCTATCTGGAGCTGGCTTTGTCAGGCATCCCACAAGGTTTTGGCGGCAGAATGCTGGAGGTGCCGGTAGGGACGGGCGTGCTGACTATGCCGGTGTATGAGGCGCTGCCGGATGCAGACATCACTTGTCTGGATTACTCCCCGGACATGATGGAACGGGCAAAGCGGCAGGCAGGGAAACGAGGGCTTAAGAATGTCCGTTTTGTACAGGGGGATGTGGGGAAGCTGCCCTTCCCTGACGGCAGTTTTGACCTTGTGCTGTCCCTGAACGGTTTCCATGCCTTTCCGGATAAGGGAGCGGCTTACCATGAGGTTTTCCGTGTCCTGAAGCCGGGCGGGATATTCTGCGGATGCTTTTATGTAAAGAATGAGAATAAGCGCACCGATTGGTTTATTGAAAAAATATATACGCCCAAAGGGTACTTTACACCGCCCTATGAGACGGCGCACAGTTTGGAAAAACGGCTGAAAACCATGTATCGGAAAGCGGAAGTAAAAACCGTGGAGGGCATGGCGGCTTTCCGGTGCAGGAAAGCCGGCGGTAATGGAAAATAAGTTTCAAACCGCAGGAAGCAGATTAAACCGTGAATGAAAGGATAAGGAAAAATGTCAAGATCAGCATCAAAATTTCAGGAAAAATTCATGGCTTTCAAATTCCGCGGAAAGGAAATCTTCAAGCCGCTGAACACCGGAACGATTGACAGCCATGTGAAGTGTATCCGTGAATTTGTCGCCAATATTTTCTTTTATACAAAGGATGGAACTACGATTATGATCGATGCGGGCTATAATTATGAACGCCTGCGGGAAAAGATGGAGTGGATTGGAATCGAGCCGTCAGAAATACAGCACATTCTAATCACGCATCAGGATACGGATCATGTCGGGGCGGTGGAGCGGGACAGCGACGGATTGTTCCGGGACGCCACGCTTTACATTGGGGAAGTGGAGAACCGCTACCTCACAAAAGAGGTGCGGCGGAAGGTCTACGGCGGATGGCATAAGTTGCCCTATGTGGAAATCGATAACAGGAAAGTGCTGTTAAAGGACGGGCAGGTGCTGGATATTGAAGGGATAAAAGTGGAATGCATCATGGTGCCGGGCCACACATGGGGGCATATGGTCTATCTGGTAGATGAAGCTTATCTTTTTACCGGGGATACCATCTGGTTCGGGCCGGACGGCGGCCGCAGCTTCCTGAACGCGCTGGCGGAGGACAACAGGCTTTCCATAAAATCACTTGCCGCATTGAAAGAATTGCTGCAAAAAAGAAATTTGCACCCAATGGTTATCACCGGGCATACGGGGTGGTCGGATGATATGGATTTTGTGTTTGCACATACCGACCTTGTATGCAATGCATCCAGAAAACAGAAGCCTCATGACCCGAAAGCTCCTTATGACGGCTATGATGAATCGGACGACACAAGGGAGAATGCACGGACAGTCCGGCTGGAAAAGGTGCTGCCTGTAAAATGCTGAGGCTGGAATGAGTAAGGTGTGGGGAGAGGTAATATAAAGGGTTCTACCATGTTAGTTCTATTTTTTGACCGAAAATGAACATGATTTTATGGATTTGGAAAGGAGATCCCGTCAGTGATTGACTGATTAAAAAATATAGAAAGATAGTGTACAATGAGGAAGGTTGTATTATCAGAGAGAATTAATACTCAATGTGAAAGCGGAAAGATTGGGGGGATAAGAATAATGGGAAAAGAGGTCATGAAGAAAACAATACTGCCGATGTTGTTTCTGGCGGTCTGGATTTGGTTCGCATATAATTTTTGTATGTCTTTAGGACAGACTGAGTGGTGGAAAATATGGATGCTTATTGGAATGCCGTATGGAATACATAGAATGTGTGTATGGTTATTACCTAAGAACTTTGATATCCGCTGATTTTCCGTGTCAACACAGAGTAGCAGGCCCATACGACTGCCGCAGCTACGGCCAACAAGCCACCGATGGGATTTAACTGCATCTTCGCTCCGTTAAAGCTGATCAGGCAGATGCCGACCATTGCGACTACAAATCCGATGAAGAAATTTGCACGCAGCTTTTCTTCCTTTGTGAACAGGTGGGTGAGCATTGCTGTGAAAAAGGGGGCTATGGAAATGATCACGCCTACATTGGAGGCCATTGTATAAGTCAGGGCAATGTTCTCCAGCAGATAATACAGGCACACGCCGCACAGTCCTGCCGCTGCAAAGACAGCTTCCTGCCGTTTGGTAGTGCCTTTCATCCGGTGGGGATAGACGATCAGCAATGCCAGAAATCCCAGGATAAACCGGAAGAACAGGATTTCTATCGGTTCAAAATCCACTAACAGCACTTTGGTGGAGATGAAGGTAGTTCCCCATATCAGGATCGTGACCAGTGCCGCCAGATGCCCGGTTGCTTTTTTACTCATCCGGCGTTTCCTCCTTCTCTAAAAATATGTCACGGTAAAGGCCTGGAGCCAATCCGATAAATCGGTTGAAATAGTTCGTGAAATGACTCTGGTCGGAAAAGCCTGTCTGCATGGCCGCCTCTATAGGAGGTACACCCTGTTCCAGAAGTTTCTTTGCTTTGCCAATGCGTATGTTCTCTAAGTAGCTGTATGGCGTGACACCTTTGGACTTGGTAAAGGCCCTAAGCAGTGTGGATTTGCTAAGACCAGCATAGCGGCAGATCTGATCTAAATAAATCCGGTCTGCGAAGTGCCGCTCCATAAAATCGCAGGCTTTTTCAATTTCCTCCCGGCATTCCGGGATACAGTTTTCAAAGGGGTGTCCGTACCGTTGAATCAACAGAGATATGAGGAGCAGCAGATTTTCTTCCTTACCGAACTCGCAGGAGCCTTTCATGACCAGTTCGTGGAGCGGGTGCAGATAACAGGTTACTTCCTCATCGAAGATCGCGGTTTTGGAAAAGCCGGGGAGTTCCCTTCTCCCGGTTACTTCTTCTGCCAGATCCAGCATGACTTCTTTGGTGATATTAAATCCCCGGTAATCCAGCGTGCCATCATCACTCTGTACACACGCATGATTGTCTCCGGGATTGAACAGAAGAATATTGCCCTTTTTTAAGGCGTATTCCTGATTTCTACAGGACAGTACACGCTGTCCGTCCTCAATAAATCCAATTACATAGTATTCATGGAAGTGGTTGGGAAATGGCTGCACGATTCCCTCAAAGCGATATGCCTCAATCCGAAGCTCATCATCATAAACCACCGTCCTTGTTTCTTTCTTCATGTGTGTTCCCTCCTTGCTGTCCTTCATTGTAGCATTTCAAAATGCAAAAGGCTTGTAAAATATCTTCATTTTTCACGGCTCACTGGATTGCAGCCTTTGGATATGGTATGCTATAAGCAATTAAACTGGCGGAGGTACGGGTATGGAAGAACAGCAGAATCCATTGACTTATGAAATCATCAAAGCGGCTGTTGCCGGAGAGAAATGGGCAACAGAAAAAGTTATTGCACACTACGATTCTTATATTGAAGAACTCGCCACGGTAAAAGAAAGGCAGTCGGATGGCAGCGTGAGAACCTATGTGGACGAGGATATGAAACAATCCATTATTCTGAACCTGCTGGAGAAGATACCGGACTTCCCTTTGGATGAGGTGGAGAGGATAGCAGAAGATGAAACATGATATATTTAAAATAGACGAGGTAGAGTGCGCCTCTGAGAGGCAAAATGGTTTTTGTTGTTCAAAAGATCCATGCACTGTTTACAATATGATTTTTTATTTGAATGCTTAGGAGGGAATACATATGTATGAATTAGTGCAAGTCGGTGAAAAAAGCTATTATATCAACTGCCCCGCGAAAATCGGTGTTTATCTTGCGGATGAGCATCATGTTTATTTGATTGACAGCGGAAATGACAAAGACGCGGGAAGAAAAGTACGGCAGATTTTAGAGAAGAATAATTGGAAACTAAAAGGCATTTTGAATACACATTCTAATGCAGACCATATTGGAGGTAACCGTTATTTGCAGAATCAAACTGACTGCATCGTTTTCTCCGGAGGGATTGAAGCGGCATTTACACAGTATCCGATTTTGGAACCCTCTTTCTTATACGGGGGATATCCGTGCAAGGATCTGCGCCATAAATTTTTGCTGGCACAGGATAGTAATGTAACTTCTTTTTCTGATGTAAACTTTCCAAAGGAAATTGAAATCGTTCCTTTGCCGGGACACTTTTTTGATATGGTTGGCTTCCGTACCCCAGACCAGACCGTATTCCTTGCAGATTGTATCAGCAGCAGGGAAACACTTGAAAAATATGCAATTTCTTTTATTTATGATGTTGAGGCATATCTGAAAACACTGGATAAAGTAGAAACTATGAAAGCGGCTATGTTTGTTCCGGCCCATGCAGAAGCTAGTGCCGATGTGCGGGATCTTATTCAGTATAACCGTAAAAAGATTTATGAAGTGGCTATTTGTCTGCGAGAAATTTGCAGTGAAGCAATGACTTTTGAACAGGTGCTACAAGGAGTATTTAACCATTATGGGCTTGTAATGAACTTTGAACAATATGTTTTAGTAGGAAGTACAGTGCGCTCGTATCTTTCTTGGTTAAAGGATAAAGGGGAAATGAATGTGGATTTCCAAAACAACCAGTTGCTTTGGAAGTCTGTATGAGTATTTGATGCCTTCTGCCTATTGACACAGTATCCCGGTTGGGTGCTTTCTCCGGAACAGATTTACGATGCCGTTTGGAAGGAAAGCGTAACTGGATGTGAGCATGTGGTCTATAACGTGATTTGCCAGCTCAGAAGGGAATTGAAGAACCCGGATATGATCCAGACGGTGATTAGGAGAAGTTATAAGTTTGTGGTATAGAAAAATCCCTCGGAACAGTACGAAAAAACTGTTTCGGGGGATTTTTTAGAACCAAATAAGTTGACTGCAGAGTGAGGGGATAAATAATAAAGCAGGGAAGGATCGTATCCTTCTTGATAAATCGTCCAGATTAGGGTATAATATGGACGAAAGGATAATAGGACTGGATAAAAAAATGGTTGGAGCAAATTCAGTCTGGGTGTAAAATGAGGAATTTTGATTATACAAAATTATCAGAGAGGATGTGGGACACGGAGATTGTTTCCTACATCGCTAAGATTCATGAATGTAAAGGCAGGCAGGACTTATATGTAAGGCAAAAACCTGTTGAACTGGAACGCCTTATTGAAATTGCCAGGATACAGAGCACAGAGTCATCGAATAAAATTGAAGGGATTGTTACTACCAGTACAAGAATAAAACAGTTGATGACAGAAAAAACCACTCCAAGGAACCGGGATGAAAGTGAAATTATGGGTTACCGGGATGTATTAAACACAATCCATGAAAGCCATGATTTCATTCCCATAAAGCCATCATATATTCTTCAGTTGCACAGGGATTTGTTAAAACGGGCTGGAATGTTGTATGGCGGGCATTTTAAGAATGTTCAGAATTATATCAATGAGACAAAAGCGGATGGAACACAGGTTACCCGTTTTACTCCGGTTCCGCCGTATGAAACAGAAGCAGCAATAGAAGCTATTTGCTCCAGTTATGAACGGGCGCTTTCGCTTGAGGTTGTCGATCCGCTGATATTGATTCCTGTATTTATTTGTGATTTTCTGTGCATCCACCCATTCAATGATGGGAATGGCCGCATGAGCCGATTGCTTACTCTGCTTCTGCTTTATCAAAATGGGTATGAAGTTGGAAAATATATCAGTATCGAAAAGCAGATTGAAAAGACGAAGGATGTTTACTATGATGTGCTTGAAAGAGCAGATTATGGGTGGCATGAGGAACGGAATGACCCGACACCATTTATTAAGTATATGCTGAAAGTTATTCTGGCGTGCTATACAGAATTTGAAGAGCGTGTCGGTATGATGAACGCTGGCGGAACGAAGAGCCGGTCTTATGATATGGTGAGGGCATATGTGGAAGGAAAGATTGGGAAATTTACCGGGGCGGAAGTGATTGCCGCTTGTCCTGGGGCAGGACGTTCTGCAATTCTGAATGCCCTAAAAAAATTAACGGAAGAAAATGTAATTGTCAAATGTGGAAGTGGAAGAGGCACGTATTATGTGCGGAGTGATGCTTTTAATGAGTAGTAAAATTTTCCGTCCAAACAGAAATGAAATCGTCCAATTTTAATACAATTTGGACGAAAAAAAGAGACATCTATCAAAAGGTTAGGTGTCTTTTTTCATGCACAATGGAAGGTGAATCAAATGCTATACAGACCAAACACGCCGTGCAGACATCCCGGCTGTGCGGCTCTTGTTCCTTACGGACAGAAATATTTTGAAAATGGCACCAGCCGAATATCGAAAGCAGAACAGTAGTGACTGATTTGTTTGAAAGTTAAAAAACTACTCTGGTCGTATTGACAAGTATGCACTACTGTGGTAGTATGTAAATACAAACTACTGGAGTAGTGAAAAGGAGGAAAATCATGGACATTAAGCTGTTTGATTCGGAATTGAAAGTAATGAATGTTTTATGGAAGGAAGGAGATTCCACCGCAAAACATATATCGGATGTATTAAAAGCGGAAGTAGGGTGGAACATGAATACCACCTATACATTGATAAAAAGATGTATGAAGAAAGGAGCTATTGAGCGTTCTGAACCGAATTTTATGTGTCATGCACTGATACCGAAGGAAAAGGTGCAGGAGGCAGAAACAAATGAGCTGATTAATAAGATTTATGACGGATCCGCTGATAAACTGTTTGCGGCGTTGCTTGGGAGAAAGAAACTTTCCGCCGATCAGATCAGCCAGTTAAAGCAGATTGTTGGCGAGTTGGAATGAGGTGATGAGTATGAAACTGCCGGAGATGAGTTTTTACGGCGCAGTAATGATTTTAATTATAGTCATAGTAAGAGCGTTCCTGATTGATAAGCTGCCGAAAAAGACATTCCTGGCTTTATGGATGGCGGCACTGGTCCGGCTGCTGATTCCGTTTTCCATTCCTTCGGCGGCAAGCATTTACACTCTGGCGCAGACGAACGCGCCTGCGATGGATACCGTAAGCCGGATACCGGTAAAACAGATTTTTCCGGTTCAGACGCCAGAGAAAGCACCGGAACAGCCTGCTATACCTGTCCAGGAGGATTCTCCAGTCAATGTCTGGATCATTCTGTGGACGGTGGGGGCATTCCTGTGTCTTGGCTTTTTCACATTTACTTATGTAAGATGTTATCGGGAGTTTCAGATGTCCATCCCGGTTGACAATGAGATGGTACATAGATGGCGCAACGCGCATCCATCAAAGCGCAGGATTGCAATACGGCAGTCTGATCTGATTTCATCCCCATTATCCTATGGAATCGTACATCCGGTTATCCTGATGCCAAAGTCAACGAACTGGGAGAATACCGCCCAGCTTTCCTATGTGCTGGAGCATGAATACATACACATCAAACATTTTGACGCTGTTACGAAGTTAGTGGTAATTGCGGCGCTTAGTCTCCACTGGTTCAATCCCTTTGTATGGGTTTTATATGTGCTGCTGAACAGAGACATTGAGTTGTCCTGCGATGAAGCGGTTGTCCGCAGATTTGGGGAGGACATAAAATCCGCCTATGCGATGACGTTGATTCATATGGAAGAACAAAAGAGCGGCCTGACGCCTTTTTGCAACAACTTCGGTAAAAATGCTATTGAAGAAAGGATTCGATCTATTATGAAAATTCGAAAGGTTTCATTTGTTACGAGTATTTTTGCGGTTGTACTGGTGATTGGGATTGCCTCCACTTTTGCGACTTCGGCAGGCGTGCGCGTTACAGTCGAGAAACCGCAGATGGAAGAGATGGATACCAGCGATCAGAACCAGATTGTTTCTGGCGAAACTACTGTGGGATATGACAGGGAAGCGATTACTGCCCGCTTGACAGAGCTAAATCTTTTGATTGATCAGACGGATGCGCAGGATCAGGAAACGATAGAGGCGGCGCAGGAAGAAAAACATACTCTGGAAGGTATGCTTGAGGATCTGGAACGGAAGAATTTTTTTGAAACTGCATATGGCGACTATGGGGTAAGCTATCAGTTGCCGGAAAACCGACTCTATAAAAACGGCAGGCCGGTTATGAGCTTTTATGATGAGAAAAACGGCGGAGCGATCTGGTGGGATAATGACGGAGAAGTAAATGTAGAGGTTATCCGCAATAATGCCAGTGAAATCCTTCGGTTATTTGAAGAATCTGCCGAGAAGTAAGCAGCAAAATCCCGTAATTAAAAATGGTAGCGGTATTTTGGAGCAAATTTACTTTGGTTCATATACCCAACCTGTTCCGCAGCTTCTGCTACAGACAGCTTTGTACTAGTAAGTAATTCTGCGGCTTTTTTCATACGGGTTTCACGCAGGTATACGGAAATGTCCTTGCTGTTTTGGGCGTTGCTTGGGAAAAGTGCAGTTTTCCGCAAAAAGGTTACATTGACTGAATCATTGTTTATAGGTATAATTAAGAAAAAGAATTTTGCAGTAAAGGAGAATGAATAAATGAGCAGGCAGCAAGAAAGGGAATCGAACCTTATTGTAGTCGCAGCAGTTGAAGAATATGGGGCACGTCATCATATACCAGTGAAAGAGGTTTTGTCTCTTTTTAGGCGGTATGATATTACTGATTTGCTCCGTTCTCAACACAAGGTGCTACATACGATGGATTTGGGAGAAGGGGCGAGTTTTGCCGAATCAGTTTTACAGGGGGCGGCATTATGATAAAATTGACGGTTTATCATGGTACGGACTGCATTTTCAAGGATATTGACCTTTATAAATCGACAGGTAGGCGTGATTTTGGACGTGGCTTTTATACAACAACGATTGCGGCGCAGGCTGAGAGCTGGGCGAGAAGCAAAAAGATACGAAACAAAAGCAAATCTGCATATGTCTATGTGTATGAGGCAGAAATACCGGATGACCTGTCCGTGCATAAGTATGAAGGTCTGACGACAGAGTGGCTGGAGATGGTAAGAGATAACCGGAAAAACGGAGGCATTCAGCATGATTATGATATTATGATCGGACCGGTTGCGAATGACGATACGATGGTAACAGTAAACCGTTTTGTAGAGGGAATCTATACAGCAGAAGAAGCCATCAGCCGGCTGCGTTTCTCAAAAGCAAATGACCAAGTAACGTTTCATACGGAACAGGCAGTGAAATGTTTAAAACTGGTAAGGAGGTATCAGGTTGAATAGTAAGTATACTTATCATGGAATTGATATAACGCTGGATGTTTACGAAAAGATCTGCTCTGTTGTGGAACTGATGGCTGAAAAAGAAAATAAGACCTTTGACGAATGTTATCTTTTGTTTGCTTCTTCCGAGGTATATGAGCTTTTGCAGAATGAGGAATCCCTTATGTGGTCGGAGAGCGCGGAGTACCTTTTGGATGAATACTATAGAAGGCAGGGATCCGTTCTTGCATAATGTTTTACCGGAGATTACGGAATGCCCATGCCGCATATGAACGAAGATAGAGTCGGCATTAACAGATATCCATAGAAAATAAAGGCTTTCGGCACATTTGATGTGTACGAAAGCCTTTATGATTTCTGTAGGAGACTGATTTCACAGAAGTGCGATTTGCGGCAATAATCTGCCTGTTCGGTCGTTATCTGCGCCGTGCCATTTTCCGATACTCAATGGGCAGAAGTCCCGTACTCCTGCGAAACAATTCCGCAAACCGACTGGAAGTGGAGTAGCCGATCATTTCTGCAATCTGACCCATCGTGAAATCCGTATCTATCAGCAAATGCTCCGCCTGGCTCATACGGCGCTGCTGAATGTACTCTGTGATCGTGCAGCCCTGCAACTGCTTAAAAGATGCTTTCAGCTTGGTGGTTCCCATACAGGCGATTTTCGCAAGCCGCTCCAATGGAATATCAAAAGCATAGTGGTCATTGAGATAAGAAATCACGTTTTCCAGTTGTGCCACATCCTGATCGGACAGACGCTTCTCTTTACGGGACAGAATTTTTTTCTGTTCCTCCACTACAAGGGACACGGCCTCAGCGACTTTCGCTTCGTAGAATAGTCCTGCGGCAATCCCATCCCCACGGTAGACCTTTACCTCATGGAGCAGTTTCGCCATAGCCGGGAAATCCGTTGTCTGATCGATCTGCCGGAAAGCTGCAAGCGGGCTGATATAGTCCCCCGGATATTGCTTTTGAAGATAATCCTCATAGTATGCAGGCATGACTTCGATACCGATGGAACGAATGGGGATTTTTTTGTGTATCAGCGCCTTGTACGGTTTATAACCGCCGATAAAGGCCTTGATACACCCCGCAGACATCCGCCGATAAGGGTTTAATTCTTCCCCGGAAATGGACTCATATTGGGTGATACTCAGACATTCCGGTAAGTTAAATTCCATAAAGAAATCCTCATGGAAATAAAAATCATGGATCTTAATGTCGTACAGGTCTTTTTTCGCATAGACCCAGTAAAAGCCTTCCCCAAATTCAGGCGATAACCGCCAGCATTGCCCGGCAGAATTGAAGCTGCTATTGTCGTCTGCCGACAGAAAATGGTTATCCGTTAAAAGCGGTTCATAATAATCCGCAATAATGCTACTGTTCAAATGACAGCCTCCTTTGCAACGATTGGACGGAGTTTTGCAACGATTGGACGAAGATGCCCGCAGCGTATTGCAGACCGTCCGGAAAGTTAGTATGCTATGAATTGTGGTTAGCATTAACTAATCACAATATAACAGATTTCAGACGGCAGGTCAACCATTCTTGAAGGAGGAAAAATATGAGTAATCAAGTAAATGCAAAAGCAGGATTATCTGTCAAGGACTTAGTAACAACGGGAATTTTTACCGCGCTTCTGTTCGTAACCATTATGGTGGGCGGCGTCTTTTTTGCGACCAACCCGGTGCTGACTTTTTTCATGCCCGCCGGGAGCGCCTTGCTTGCCGGACCGGTTTATCTGTTGATGGTCGCAAAGGTACAGAAGCGCTGGAGCATCACGATCATGGGCGTTATAATAGCCGTCATCTGGTTTGTCACTGGTATGCACTGGGCGTTTGCGCTGGGATATCTTATTATGGCTGTCGTGGCTGATTTTGTCGCCGGTACAAAGCAGTACAAGAGTAAGAAGATCAACAGCCTGTCCTATATCCTTTTCTCCCTGGGCGGAACAGGATCGTACCTTGTTTTCTTTATGGATCCCCAGGGCTGGGCGCAGACCATGTTAGGAAATGGAACTGAGCAAAGCTATATCGACACTATGCAGGCGACAGTAAACGCGGGAATCTTTATCGCCATGTTCGCGGCTCTCCTTGTAACAGCTTCCATCAGTGCATTTGTGGGCTGCAAACTGCTGAAAAAACAGTTTGAACGTGCCGGAGTGATAACGGAGGCACGTTCATGAGCAAGAAGCGAAGCGGACATCGTGCCCTTTGGGTATTGCGAATGTCCGCTGCTTCATGCCGGAGTGACAGCTTGATGGGCAGCGCCGTCCAGAAAGGGCTTTGGCTTGACCCGCGAGCCAAGCTCTTTCTGATTTTAATGTGCGTACTTAGTTCCATGTTCGCGCCTTCCCTTACCTGTCAGTTTGCGCTTGTCCTGCTGATAGCCGTATTGGGAGCGCTTTGCGGAAAGTGGAAATATTCTGTGAAAGCAGTTTGTTTTTATGCGCTGATCTGTGTACTGACAGTCTGGATCATGGCTGCCATGACGGGGACGCTGCGGACCATGTTTGTCGCGTTTCTTGGGCTGTTCCACAAGGTTTATGCCTGCGGGATGCTGGCAGGGATCGTCCTGTCCACAACGAAGGTCAGCGAGTTTTTATCCGCTATGAACCGCATCCATGCCCCGAAAAAATTTGTTATCACATTTGCAGTCATGCTGCGCTATATCCCAACCATCCAGGAGGACTGGCATTTTATTAAGGACGCCATGCGGATGCGGGATGTATCGCCCTCCCTGGGCGGATTCCTGTCCCATCCGGGGATGACGGTAGAGTGTATCTATGTCCCGCTGATGATGATGGCCTCAAAGGCGGCGGATGAGCTTTCCATCGCCTCTGTTACCCGCGGAATCGAGAATCCCAATCCCCGTACCTGCCTTGTCCGGATAAAATGCGGGATTGCAGATTGGACGGCGATGTTGATCGCTGTTGCTTTCTTTATCTTTGAATTATATATGCGGGGAGGTGTAATCGGGTGATCGAATTTAAAAATGTATCGTTCTCTTACAAGGTGAACACGACAGGGAGAGAAGGCGGTCCGGACCGTAAGGCGAATGGCTCCGAAGGAGACAGACACCCGGAGGGCGCGCCTTGTGCAGAAGGCGGTCTACGCTCCGCTTCGTTCGGTGCTGAACGTGCGCCGCTGGCGCACAGCACCCTGGGCCGTGAGGGACAGAAGCATGACGGTCTGCATAGAATCAACCTGAAAATTGCAGACGGAGAATGCGTCCTGTTCTGCGGCCGCAGCGGATGTGGAAAAACAACGGTCACAAGGCTGGTAAACGGCCTGATCCCGCAATTTTACCAGGGAGAACTTCAAGGACGCGTGCTGATAGACGGACAGGCGATCAGCGATCTTCCCATGTATCAGATCG
Organism: Eubacteriales bacterium; assembly: GCA_030524715.1. Taxonomy (GTDB): domain Bacteria; phylum Bacillota; class Clostridia; order Lachnospirales; family Lachnospiraceae; genus Blautia_A. Next base: position 64,074 of record JAUNGB010000003.1, read on the forward strand.
CCGCAAAAGTAGGTTCCGTCTTTCAGAATCCCCGGACGCAGTTTTTCAATGTGGATACGGACAGTGAGATTGCCTTTGGAATTGAAAATGAGGCCAGACCGGTAAAGGAACTGGAGGAACGGGTAGAGCAGACGACAAAAGATCTTCACATTGAAAAGCTGCGGAACCGCAATATTTTCGAATTGTCCGGCGGAGAAAAACAGAAGATCGCCTTTGCGTCGGTTTACGCCATGAACCCGGAAATCTATCTGCTGGACGAACCATCCTCGAATCTGGATATGGCTTCCATCCAGGAATTGAAAGAACATCTGCGGCTGATAAAAAGCCAGGGCAAAACCATTTTGATTGCAGAACACAGGCTCTATTATCTGATGGAACTGGCAGACCGCATTGTCTATCTGGAAGACGGGGAAATTGCAGGGATTTTTACGCCGGAGGAATTTCTCCGGCTGCCGGAAAGCAAACGGGAACACATGGGGCTGAGGGCGATTGACCTGACAAAAGTGCTTCCTCCGGTCAGCCATCCGCCGGTTCTCCCTCCCACATTGGTTCTTCATGATGTAACTCTGCGCTATAAAAAACGGACGATTCTGCAGCATATTGCGCTTTCAGCGGCAAGGGGAGAAGTCATTGGGGTGGTCGGGCATAATGGAGCCGGAAAGACTACGTTTTCCCGCGCCCTGTGCGGGCTTCATAAAGACTGTGAAGGCAAGTTCCTTTGGGATGGTCAGCCCATGGAACACAAGGCAAGACTGAAACGATCTTATATGGTGATGCAGGATGTGAACTATGAATTGTTTGCGGAGAGTGTGGAGGCAGAATGTTCCTTCGGAATCCGGAACCCGGATCCGAATTTAGTAGAAACAACAATGGCGGAATTGGGGCTTACAGCCTGCCGGGAACGCCATCCCAACACGCTTTCCGGCGGTCAGAAGCAGCGGGTAGCCGTAGCGGTCAGCATGATCTGCGGAAAAGATTTACTGGTGTTCGATGAACCCACCAGCGGCCTTGATTTTGACAGCATGGCGCAGGTGGCGGGTTTGATAAAACGGTTATCGGAACAGGGAAAAATCATTTTTATTGTCACCCATGATTTTGAATTTGTCTGCCGTACCTGCTCCCGTGTCCTGCACTTTAATAAAGGGGAAATACAGGATGACATTCCTGTTGTGATGGATTCCCTCCCAAAGCTGAGGGAGCTGTTCTCTGTTTCAGAGGGAAATCCCTAAAGGGATACCTTTATGCCCGGAAATGCGAGCAAAAACAAAGAAAGGAGATGTGAAGTGATGAAACAGAAAAAAGAAAACAGGATTGCACTGCTGCTTCAATGGGCCGGTGAGCAAAAATTCTGGCTGCTGCTGGCAGTCCTTCTGGCTATGGCAAGCGGTTTATGTATCATTGTTCCGTATATCGGGATTTACCGTCTGATGGACGCCGCTTTCCAGCATATCTGCACGAAAGAGCTTGTCGTACAGACGGTAATAATGATTTCCGTTTCTGTGACCCTGCGCTTTATCTTGTTCGGGTGTTCCGGCGTGGCTGCCCATAAAGGCGCTTACGGCGCTTTATTCAAGGTGCGCTGCATGGTGGCGGAGCATCTGGCAAAAGTCCCCCTTGGCACGTTGAATGAGCGGCGGACCGGAGACATTAAAACGGTTCTGAACGAAGATATTGAAAAGCTGGAGCTGTTTTTAGCTCATAACCTTCCGGACCTTGTGTGCTATATGGTAGGGCCGGCAGCGATTTTCATCTATCTGATGACGGTAAATATCCCATTGGCGCTGGTTTCTTTGGCGCCGCTGATTCTGGCTGTTGTTGTAATGGGGGTTATGTTTAGAAATACGGACGATCTGATGGATTGGGCGAACCGCTCCATTACAACGCTCAATTCTGTGATGATCGAATATATCAGCGGTATGAAGCTGATCAAAGCGTACAACATGGGGAGCAGGTCGTTCCGGAAATTTTCCGGCGCGATCCGGGAGGAAAACGCCATGTGGAATGAAGCCTCCCGGAGAATGGGGCCTCCTTACGCAGCCTTTGTGGTTTTGATCGAATGTGGGATGCTGCTGATGGTTCCTCTGGGCGGAATGCTATTTTTAAAAGGCTCCCTGTCGGCCAGCGTTTTTTTGCTGTTCGTCTATGTTGGCTCCATGTATCTGACTGAGATCCGGCCTTTGCAGGAGCTGGGGACAAGTTTTGCGAATGTCCTTGGCGCCATTACCAAAACGAAAGAAATCTTGGATGTTCCTGTGTACGAAGGCGGAAAGGACTTTCCGGAAAACCATGAGATTGAACTTAGGAATGTACGTTTTTCCTATAAGGCGAATGGCACAGAATGGACCGAACGCCTAAAGGGCGTGCCTTGTGCAGAGGGCGGGCCGGACTGCAATGAGAAAGCGGATATCCTGCTGGGAGTCAGCCTCACAATCAAAGACGGGGAACGCATGGCGCTTGTGGGTCAGTCCGGTGCGGGCAAGAGTACCGTGATCGAGCTGATCTCCCGGTTTTATGATGCGCAGGAGGGAGAGATTCTGATCGGCGGTATCAACGTGAAGGAGATTAACTACGAGACGCTTCTGAAGAATATTGCCATTGTATTTCAAAAGACGTTCCTTACCCGTGACAGCGTTCTGGAAAACATCCGCATGGGTTCGGACGCCAGCCTAAAGGAAGTACGGGCTGCCGCCAGGGAGGCACAGATCGATGACTTCATCATGTCGCTGCCGGATGGCTATGACACAAAGGTAGGCAGCTTCGGCTCCCGTTTTTCCGGCGGGGAAAAACAGCGGATCGCCATTGCGCGGGCGATTCTGAAAAACGCTCCCATCCTGATTCTGGACGAAGCGACAAGCGCCTCTGACCCGGAAAATCAGATGGAAATTGATAAGGCCATCCAGAACCTCTGCAAAGGCAGGACGGTCATTGTGGTGGCCCACAGGCTGAGCGCCCTGAAAATGTGCGACCGTGTGGCGGTGGTAGAGAATCATACGATTACCAGCGTCGGTACCCATGAGGAAGTACGGAAAGAGAACGCTTACTATCGGAAAGCATGGGAAGATTACGAAACAGCGCGGGGAATTACTTATCAACTGGAGGGAGGCGGGCAGAATGAATCCGAATAACGTATGGAAGAAGAACCGTGAGTTTTATATTGGTGTTGCCGGGACTGTCCTGGAGGGGCTGCTTTCCGGCAGCCTGTTCATGCTGCTTTATTCCGTCATGAGGTTTTTATGGGAAGGGCAGTTTGATATGGAGCGTGTACTGGTATTGACCGGGATCATTGCGATAATCTTCCTGCTCCGCATTTTGATATACAGCTACGGCTATACCAAAGCACAGATTGGCGGCGCAAAAGTCAGCAAAAATATCCGATTGTTTATGGGCGACCATCTCAAGCGCATCCCGCTCTCCCGGTTTACGAAGGGACAGACCGGCGATTATATCAACACCATTACCAGCGATGTAAATAACTATGAAAAAATCCTGACTCATAAGATCGGTGACATCGCAAAGAGTTTTTCCCTGTCGCTGATGCTGGTGGTTTTTGTGATGACAATCTACTTTCCGGCCGGTCTGATTCTTTTGATTGCCGACCTGCTTTTGATACCCGGATTGTGGCTTTCCTTCCGGCAGGTAGCGAAATATGGCAAGGAGAAGAACGATATTTGCGCGGAGAATGTCAGCAGCATTGTGGAATATGTATCTGGTATCCAGACTTTCCGGGCTTATGGCGTCGGCGGTTTGAAAAACAAAACCGTGATCCATGCCATGCAGGAGTTCAGCAGGATCAGCTTTGTATATGAAGCAAAGGTTCTCCCCATCGGCGCGGGATTTGGTATTTTAAGCTGGCTGTCCTGCCCGGCTGTGATCTGGACAGCCTATGAACCATGGGCTGCCGGAGCTTTGGATACCGTATCTTATCTTTTGATCTGTATGCTGCCTTTGTTCTGTGCGAAACTGGCAAATTCCATTTTTGTAGACCTCACCAGCTATAAGAACCTGATGATCTCGAAAAATAAAATCATGGCTGTGATGAATGAACCGGAAGAAACCGGCAGCATGGAGCCGCTTAAGACGGCATCCCATGAGATCGTATTTGACCATGTAAACTTTTCCTATGTTCCCGGAGAACCGGTGCTAAAACAGACTTCCTTTACTGTGCCGGATCAGAAGCTGACCGCCATTGTAGGTGACTCCGGCTCCGGCAAATCTACCATTCTGAACCTGATTGCAAAATACTATGAGACAGACAGCGGTACGATCTCCATAGGGGGCAAATCGATCAGTCATGTGGCTGCGGAGCGGGTATTAGAGCAGATTTCTATGGTGGATCAGGAGGTGTTCCTGTTTGACGATACGGTGCGGGAGAATATCCGCCATGCCCGCCCGGAAGCCACGGACGCGGAAATCGAAGCGGCGTGCCGGGAGGCAAACTGCGACGGCTTTATCCGCAGAATGGAGAAGGGCTATGATACAGCCATTGGAGAAAACGGAAATCTTTTATCCGGTGGAGAACGTCAGCGTCTTTCCATCGCCCGCGCCATTTTGAAAAACAGCCCGATCCTGTTGCTTGACGAGGCGACAGCCTCCCTTGATATTGAAAATGAGCTGGCGGTAAAGCAGGCGATTATGAATCTGCTGAAAGAGAAAAAGACCGTGGTGATGATCGCACATACCCTGTCCATCGTGAAAAATGCAGATCAGATTCTGGTGGTTTCCGATGGCCGGATCACCGAAGCGGGTACACACAAAGAACTGTTGGCAAAAAACGGAAAGTACGCTGCCATGTGGAACGCGGAGCAGCTTTCACAGATATGAGGGATTTTGGTGTTTCAATCTGGTTTGGATTATGGTATATTAAGAGAGAATTCATTTGAGTTTGAAGTCGGACAACCGGGCTATTGGCGCTATCGAACTGAAGCTGAATGGGGCAATACGGTTATGACGGACAAAGATGACGAATGTGAACTTGGTTACTGGATAGGATAGATAATTTGACGAAGGATACGGCATCCGATCAGAAAGGTGTAACAGCTATGAAGAAGGTACGTATAACAGTAAAAAAGATTGCCCACTATGACGCTCTGATGGAGCAATATGAGAATCCCATAGAGGACGCATGCACGATGCAGCTTGGACAGACTTTTATCTGCAATGGCTGGGAAAGACCGGAGGGCTTCTGCGGCAGCGCATGGGATACGGTATCCCCATTTGTTATGACACTGGCGCATGGCGGTGAAAACTTCTATAACGGCTGGATGAAGAATCCGAAGTCAGCAATGATCTCATGTAACGACGGATTCCGCCCGGTGAGCTTCCTGCTGGAGACCATGGACGAAGAGGCAGAATAACCTTGACAAAGTCCAAACCATTGACTCCTGATAACATGGAGTAGTTTTTGAAGCAGTTTTCAGAAAGTTTTAAGAACCGGACGGCATCTTTTGCGCAATGATGGAAGAATAAATCAGCGATAAAAAGAAAGGAGAAATTTAGCAGTATGATTCTTTACATTGTTTCAGCTCCATGCAGAGCCTGAGGAATCTGTATGGAGGAAAATTTTTTCCTCAGGCTTTGCTTTTTTCATTCACTAATAAATGATAAGGAGCAAAGACATTGAAAAACAGAATAAACGGATTAAAGGATTTCTATATTTTATGGAGCACGCAGAGCCTGTCGCAGTTGGGAAGCCAGGCGACCGGCTTTGCACTGACATTATGGCTGTATGAAAAGACCGGATCAGCGCTCAGCACGGCGTCGCTTACCATATGTACCTATGTGCCGTATGTGATCATGAGCATATTTGCCGGAGCGATTTCAGACCGCTATGATAAAAAGAAAACTATGCTGGTTTGTGACTCACTGGCGGCATTTACCACAATACTGGTTTTTGTGTTATACAGGATAGACGCACTTTCCATATGGCATCTGTACGCGATCAATGCTTTTTCCGGTCTGATGAATACCATTCAGCAGCCGGCTTCAGAGGTAACCTACACACTGATCGTCCCAAAGGAGCAGTATCAAAAAACCAGCGGGCTGCAGTCGCTTTCCAGATCATTGATATCAATCGGCAATCCAATGATTGCATCGGCGCTCTATGGGATTGCCGGTCTGGATGTAGTCATAGCCGTTGACCTGATTTCTTTTGGTATCGCCTTCCTGGCGCTGCTGTGCTTTATCAGGCTTCCTGACCTTCCTTCGGAATCTACGGACGAAGAAAATATGCTGGAGCTTGCGAAGGAAGGTTTACAGTTTCTCAGGAAAAATCCACTGGTGCTGCATGTGATCCTGTTTATGGCAGGGGTTAATCTGATCGCCTCGGCGTTTGATGCTGTGCTGCCCGCCCTGGTCATCCCCAGGAACGGAAACGGCACGCTGGGTATCGTTACATCCTGCTCAGGGATTGCTATGGTGCTTGGGAGTCTGATCGCATCGGTAATGCCAAAGCCAAAAGACCGGGTCAGAACGATTTATCTGACGATGTTGTTCTCGCTGGGTACGGAGAATTTCTTACTGGCTTTCTCCAGAAACCCTGCCGTTTGGTGCATTGGACAAATGCTGGGATGGATACTGGTCCCGGTAATGAGCGCCAACCAGAATGTCATCTTGCGGAACACCATACCTGTGGCTTTGCAGGGGAGGGTATATGCATGCCGGAATACCCTGCAGTTTTTCACAATTCCTATCGGTCTGGCACTGGGCGGCTTTATGGTGGATCATATCTGTGAGCCCCTTATGGCAGCAAATCAATCAAAGTGGCTCATAGCGCTGTTTGGAAGCGGGAAGGGTTCCGGGGCAGCGCTCATGATGTTTGTGCTTGGAATAGCAGGAATCGTTTTATGCCTTGCTTCAGGGAAAAAACTGAAGCAATATAAATACACAGAAGAATAGGGCAGGTATCATTTTCCTTTCCTGCTTACAGCCCGTTTTGCTTTTCCCCCGGCAGCCGTTTGTCTGCGAGGCTTCATTTCCTTTTTCTTACCGGAACTCATCAGCAGCAATATGGTCCAGAGAACCATGACCCCAACCCCAACGGCTGCCAACAAGGGGTTGGAAGCCGTGGTGGTTCCGGCATATGCACTCATGTCAAACCCAACTAAGATCAACGCCGCGGAAAACGGATATATGCTGGAAAGGACGCCGCCTTTAAAGAACATCATGCTGTATCCAAGGAAAAATGCCAGGATAGAGCCGCCCAGATATGCCCCTCGGATCTGTCCGAAAATCAGGATCAGAGGCATACAAACCAGACAGGTGGTGAGAGCTGCCAGTACGATCTGCGTACTGCCATGGAAAAATACCCCCGCCGTCAGTCCGGGTAAGCCAACCGCCAGTCCGGTGATCAGGGTAACGGCAACGCTGTAGACGCCCAGAAGAACCGCAAGGATACCGGTTAAAACCAGCTTGGCCCCTAACATTTTCGGCATAGAAACAGGAATGGTCATGATATTTTTCAGCGTATCATGGGCGGATTCCCTGTCAATAAGCCAGCCGCCGATCATGACCAGTGAAATAGGGAAAAATATCTGACTGTTCCCCCAGACGACATTCTCAAAAAGAGCTGAAAAATCATAGTATGGATTTCGGTATTCTGCCTCAAGGATCAACTGACTTCCATATTGAACCAATGGACAAAGGGCAAGCGCCACCAGCCCTACCAGAAAAATCTGACACCGACGCAGTTTCAGCAATTCCGCTTTTAATAGATTTCGCATAACTTTACACCTCCCTTAAATTTCCCGACGCCGATAAACGATCGCAATCAACGCAAGAAATACAACAGCTTCCACGATGATCACGCCGAATACCTGACCTCTGCTTAAAAAATAAGGACTGATCCGCTCCAGCAGATCCGCCAGTTCCGGGCTGATCTGACTTTGGTCATAGAATTGGAAGATCCACCGGAAGGCCAGCGGTCCCGGAAGCAATGTCCCGATATTCAGGCCGAAAGGCTGTGTAAGAAAAGCATCGTTCATGGAAAGGATATAATTCACAACGGTATAAAAAAAGGTGATCACCACGGACACGATATAATTTTTATTGAGAAGAACAACAAGTAAAATACAGGGAAGCGCGCCAACCCACATGATCATTCCTTCCTCAAGCCCAACCGCAAACAATGTCCAAAATCCCACGGGTTTCCATCCCTGAAGCAGCAAAACCACAAGGTTTACCAGTCCTCCAACTGCCATGAAACCAATGGCAAACAATAGTAAAACCAGCATCTTGGAAAGCGCCAGCTTCGTTTGGCTTACCGGGATGACGGCAAGGTTTTTCAGCGTATCATAGTCCAGTTCCCCAAACAACAGGTTAGAAGCCAGTATCACGAGAATCGGCATCAAAAGCAGATAGGCGCTGAGCTGAAACAAAGCGGACATCAGGCCGTTTACAGCATCCACATCAGTGTTTGCATCCGCCAGAAAGAAAGCATAAGCCAATGGCATAAAAACGGAAAGAAGCAGGGAAATAAATACCAGCGGCTTGCGTTTCAGTTTCCAAAATTCACATTTTATCAGTTTAAGCAATTCCTTCGCCTCCCGTCACACGCTTGAAATAATCCTCAAGGCTTTCCTCGCAGGTATAGGCTTCCGATACCACTAATCCGCTTTCCACAAAAGCGGTGACGATTTCCCCCACAGGCAAAGCCAGGTTGTACAGGCGCAGATTATGGTCGTCCTGTATGGAAAAATGCCTCTCATAGAAATTGCGCTCTAAAATTCTCGCCGCCTGCGCCGTATCAGAAACAGTAAAACGGATATGTTTATTGCTTTTCTGTTCCAGCTCCCAAAGGCTTTCTTCCTCCAGTAATGCGCCGTGGTCGATAATCCCTATATCATCAGCCAGTAAAGAAATTTCTGAAAGAATATGGCTGGAGATTAAAATCGTCTTTCCTCTTTCGTCGCAAAGCTGCCGGATAAAGGAGCGTACTTCCGCGATCCCGATAGGATCAAGCCCGTTGATGGGCTCGTCCAGAATTAAAAGCTCCGGGTCGTGCATGACCGCCAGGGCAATCGCCAACCGCTGCTTCATACCAAGGGAATATTGGGAAAACAGCTTCTTATCCTGATAGGGCAGACCCACTAAATCCAGAGCATCCTTGATGGCATGGCTGTTGGGTACGCCCCGCAGCAAAGCAAAAATACGCAGATTTTCCGTTGCGGTCAGGTTGGGATAAAAACCGGGGGACTCGATCAGGCTGCCGATTCGCGGCAGTATTTTCTTTTCATTTCCCCGCAAAGGCTTTCCCCATATCCTGATTTCGCCGGACGTGGGCTGTGTCAGTCCAAGGATCATTTTCATAGTCGTTGTTTTACCGGCGCCGTTTCGCCCCAGCAGACCGTAGATTTTCCCTTTCTCCACATGGATACTGAGGTCGGCGACGCTCTTTTGATCGCCATATTTCTTTGTAAGATTTTTTGTTTCAATAATGTAATTGCTCATATTCAAACCTCCTGTTCTGAAGGATATTTTACCACGCCAACCTTGCATAAACCTTGCCGTAACCTTCCACACACCTTGCAATTCGGAACAAACGCTTTTCCGGAAATTCTATGAAAGCAGTCAAATACCCTGATGCTTGCATCGGGATATTTGACCCTCGCGACAGGTCTACGTATCACTTCGGTCGGTGCTCACAAAAATAAAGGCTCCCCGCCATAGAGACAGGAGAGCCTTAATCTGCAAGAGGGAAGGTCAGGGTAAAAGCGGTCCCTTTTCCCGGAGCGCTTTCCACGGTTATGGTTCCGTTCATTTTTTCTGCAAGCTGATGTACGATAGACAGCCCCAGGCCGCTGCCTTTTTCGGACCGGCCTTTGTCGCATTTATAAAGCCGTTCAAAGATATGCTTCAGATCTTCCTTTTCCATTCCGGCGCCGTTGTCAGCTAAAAAGAGTTTCATATTTCCGCTTTGCTTTGACAGGGAAATCTCTATTTTATCCCCGTGACTGTGAGTGATCACATTTTGTATGAGATTGTTCAATATCCGCATATATCCGTCCATATCCAGTTTTACCCGGAATGGCTGTTCAGGAATATCAATATGGTACTCCATCTGCTTATCCTCAAATATGGGGATCCAGTCGATGAGGATATTCCTTGTCAGTTCCCCTGCTTCAATGACGTTTATTTCCATGGAAAACTCATCCGAATTGAGTTTGAACCAGTCAAAAAGCACGTCGATATATTCCTTCAGGTCGTGGGCTTTCCGGCGGGCAGTTTCTATATAATCGTCCCGGTCCTTTCCGGTAACAATCCCTTTGTGCGCGGCGTCAAGATACCCGATCAGGGTAGTGAGGGGCGTTCTCACGTCATGGGAAAGACTTGTCATAAGCTGCCGGTTTGCTTCGTCTGTCCGGCGAAACGCGGACAGCCTGTTTTCGTAGGATACGACAATATCATTGATTTCGTAGGCAATCGGCGCGGTAAGCTCATTTGCAGCGGATAAGATACGCCTGTTTCCGTTTCCGTTCTTAACGTCAGCCAGCGCCTCAGACATTTCGGAAATCTGTTTCTTTACCCGCCTGACAGTAAGGCAGGAAGTAAGGACGGCAAGGATGGCAATGACAATGGATGCAGCAGCAATAAATTCCATAAAAATCATACCTCCTTGCTGAAACGGTAGCCGATGCCCTTGATCGTCTGAATGTATTTGGGGTTTCCGGGATTTTCTTCTAATTTCTTTCGCAGGCGACTGATAATCGCCATAATGTTGCTGTCGTCATAGAAATATTCCTCGCCCCAGACTTCTTCATAAATCCGCTGCTTGGTAAGGATCTTTCCCTGATTCTTCGCTAAGAACAAAAGCAGGTCAAATTCCTTTGGCGGCAGTTCATAGGTTCCATTGACCGTAGTAACGGAGCGGCTTTCCAGGTCGATTTCCAAACCGTCAAAGTGAAGCCGCGGCGGCGCTCCTTCCGGCTGATTGAAACGGGTATAGCGCCGAATCAGAGAAACAATACGTGCGATCAGCTCGTCCATATCAAAAGGCTTTGTCAGATAATCGTCGGCTCCTGCACGTAATCCCCGCACTTTGGAAACGCTGTCATTTTTGGCTGTGAACATCAGAATAGGGAGGCTGCTTTCCGCCCGGATTTTTTCCAGTGTTTCAAATCCGTCCATACCTGGCATCATAACGTCAAGTATCACAAGCTGATATTCTTTTTCCTTTAATTTCTCTAAGCCGTCTTTTCCGGCGTTGCAGCAGTCGGCTTCTATATTTTCGGACAGAACGCTGCGTTTGGTCAGAGCGCAAAGCTCTTTGTCGTCGTCTATGATCAAAACTCTGTTCATGTTTCAATTCCTTTCCTGTTTTGTCCTGCCGTCAGCCGGCTTCCTGACATCCGTTTTGACGATGTCAGGTATTCTATCATACTTCTCCGTATCACATATTATAATTCTCTGGCTCAGGGAATACAAGCGTCCGCTGATATTGAATGCAGATAAGTATGCAGCAAAACGGAATGCGAATGTCCGCTTTACAAACCACAAAATCATGTTTTTGCACCTTGTTGCTGTTCGTACCCATAGCCTTACAACCAGTACAATGCTTGGGTGTAAACAGTAACTGCAGCTTACAGTTTTGTAAGCTATCTGACAATCGTGGAAACCTATGCTATAATACTATGATAATAGAAACATATGATTTCACGATATGGGAGGAAAACACCATGAGTAAGATATTGCTGCTTGAAGATGATTCCAGTCTGATCGACGGACTGGTTTATTCCCTGAAAAAGAACGGCTTTGAACTGGAAGTGGCAAGGAGCGTCCGGGAGGCGAAAGCCCGGCTGAGTAAGGGACATTCCTTTGATCTGCTTCTTTTGGATGTGACGCTGCCGGATGGGACAGGATTTGAAGTATGTGAGACTGTACGCGCTGAACATGACATGACGCTGATTATATTTCTGACTGCTGCCGATGAAGAGACAAGCATTATCCGGGGACTTGATAACGGCGGAGACGACTATATCACGAAACCCTTTAAGCTGGGGGAATTATGCTCCCGGATCCGCGCACTGCTCCGACGCAGCACCATACAGGAAAAGAGCGCAGCAGCAAGGCTGTGCTCCGGTCCCATAGTGATCGACCAAATAGCAGGGAAGGCTTTTCTGAACGGAAATCTGCTGGATCTGACCTGTGCGGAATACCGGCTTCTCTGTCTGTTGGTTCAGCATCAGGGACAGATACTGACGCGCTCTGTAATTCTGGACGCCCTGTGGGATGGAAACGGCAGCTTTGTGGATGATAATACGCTCTCTGTCTATATCCGCCGCCTGCGGGAGAAAGTCGAGGCAGATCCGTCACAGCCGGAATATCTGAGGACAGTTCGGGGACTTGGATATCGATGGGAGGAAATGGTATGAGTATCCTTCAGGATAAGCCTGTACGGCGTTATCTGGTGTTTATAACGCTGTTTTGCATGGTGTTGTCCTTCTTGTCCCTCTTTTTTACATGGTTCCAGGGAACACAGACGAAGGCAGCGCTTTTAGAGTGGGAGAGGACCACGGCCTCATCACTGCTGGAACAGGGCGTCCCGTCTCATATGATTGCCACTGCGTTCAGCAGTTCAGAAATATCGGCGGAAGGGATGACGCTGCTTGAGCAGATCGGCCACACAGACAACACAGCTCATTGGCTTCTGAGCAGTTCCCGGCAGGCCATGCTTCAATCCGCCGGTTCCTATGTGCTGATCTTAACATCGCTGTCATTGTTGCTCATGGGCGGCACGCTCTGGTTCCTGTTTGGCCGTGAGCGTTTGTACCAACGTGCGTTACAGGCGGTTACCCAGTATGAGGACGGGGTGTTTTCCTGCCGCCTGCCCCGGGGGGATTCCGGTACCCTTTGTCATTTCTTTGGAGCAGTAGACCAGTTAGCCACAGCCCTTCAGGCAAAAAGCGAGGCGGAAGCACAGGGCAGGATTTTTCTAAAGGATACCATATCGGATATTTCCCACCAGCTAAAAACTCCTTTGGCAGCACTGGAGCTCTATATGGAGATCATTACCGCGGAGCCGGATCACCCGGATACGGTATCTGAATTTGCGCAAAAGTCCATAAAATCTCTGGATCGGATGGAACATTTGATCCAATCGCTGCTGAAAATTATGCGGCTGGATGCAGGAAGCGTTATGTTTGAGTCCCATCCCTGCCGGATCATGCAGTTGGCGGAGCAGGCGACCGCCGATCTGCGTACCCGCGCGGAGCAGGAGAATAAACACCTGTATCTGGAAGGCCGTCCGGATGAGCTTCTGGACTGTGATCCGGACTGGACGGCGGAGGCCATCGGCAATCTGGTCAAAAATGCTTTAGACCATACCGAGCCCGGGGGAACCATCCGGGTGTCCTGGTATCGGTCGCCCGCCATGCTGCGTCTGTCGGTTACAGACGACGGACGCGGTATTTCGCAAGAGGATATTCACCATATTTTTAAACGATTTTACCGGAGCCGGAACGCCGGAGATTCCCAGGGTATCGGACTGGGGCTGCCGTTGGCAAAGTCCATTGTGGAGAATCAGGGGGGAATACTGTCCGTTCAAAGCGCGCCCGGTTCCGGAACCGTTTTTACCTTATCCTTCCTTACAAAATCGTAAGCATAAAACAGATGAAAATTCACCGGATCGTAAGGTTACGATGATAAGATCTTTAAAGGATTAAGTCCCAACTGGTTGTTGGGTACTGAAACCTTACACTTAATTCAGGAGGAAGGTGTTACATCATGGAAATTTTAAAAGTAGAACATCTATGTAAAACCTACGGGAGCGGCGACGCCCGGGTAGACGCGCTGAAAAATGTATCCTTTACCCTGCAGAAGGGAGAATTTGCCGCCGTGGTAGGGGAATCCGGTTCCGGAAAGAGTACCCTGCTCAACTGTATCGGCGGTCTGGACGACCCTACTTCCGGCAAGGTCTATCTGGACGGGAAAGACCTGTTTGCCATGAAGGAAAATCAGAGAACAATATTCCGCCGCCAGAATATGGGATTTGTTTTTCAGTCTTTCCAGTTGGTGGCAGAGCTGAATGTAGAACAGAATATTATTTTCCCTCTGCTGCTGGACTATAAAAAGCCTGATCAGCATCGGGTAGATGAGATTCTGGAGGTTCTTGGACTCACTGAGCGGAGACGTCATCTGCCCGGGCAGCTTTCCGGCGGCCAGCAGCAGCGCGTGGCAATCGGACGCGCCCTGATAACGCGGTCTTCCCTGATCCTGGCCGACGAGCCGACCGGAAATCTTGATTCCCGCAACAGTCAGGATGTGCTGGATCTGCTGACAAAGGCTTCCCGTCGCTATCAGCAGACCATTTTGATGATTACCCACAATGAAAACCTGACGGAATCTGTAGACCGGGTTTTGCGGGTCAGCGACGGCGTCCTCCGGGATCTGGGAGGTGCGCGGCTATGAAAAAATATCTGGATTTGGTCCGGATTTCTGCCAGGGTACGCCGCAGGCAGAGTCGGATGACACGGTTCTGCATTATTCTGGCGGTCTTTCTTGTATCCGGTATTTTCAGTATGGCAGACATGGAGATCCGAAGCCAGCGTCAGCAGAGTATTATGAACGACGGCGCCTGGCACGCCATGTTTCCCTATGTTACCGATGAACAGGCTGCGCTCATTGCGGCCCGGCCGGAGGTGGTAAACAGCAGCCGCTATGAGGTCACGAACTACCATGTCAACATGGGATATATCCTGGAGGGCAAGGAAACCGGAATCTGCGGATTTGATGAGTCCATGCTTGAACTTTATCCTTCGTTTGAAATCACGGAGGGCAGTTTTCCAACCAGGGCAGATCAGGCGATGGTAACGCAAAGTATACAAAAGCAGGCGGGCGTTCAGCTTGGGGATACGGTAACGCTGCAGACGCCGGATGGAAAATCCCTGGAGTTTACAGTCTGCGGCTTTGTGGGGGACACCTCTATGCTTACACAGAGGGATGCATTCTGTCTGTTTTTCAATGTGGAAGGGTATGAGACTTATTTTACGGAGGCGACCCAAACAAAAGACCGGGAGTTCTATGTGGAATTTACGCCCTGGTGCAACATCCAAAAAACTATTTCGGATATTTGCGCGCAATTGGATATTGATAAGAGTACGGTGGGGCAGAATGTCAAGCTGCTGGCGCTGATGCTTCAGAGCGATGATTCGTTCATGCTTCAGCTTTACATAGTTGCCGCAATTCTTGCCATGTTGGTCATGGCGGCGGGGATTCTGATGATTTCCAGCAGTCTTAACAGCAATGTATCTGACCGGACCGCTTTTTTCGGAATGATGCGCTGCCTGGGAGCAACCCCAAAGCAAGTGGTCCGGCTGGTGCGCAGGGAAGCGATAACCCTTTGCAGAGTCTCCATCCCCATAGGAATGGGAATCAGTGTTCTGGTAGTCTGGTGCCTGTGCGCGGTTCTCCGATATCTCAGCCCGTCGTATTTCGCGGGGATTCCTGTATTTGGGGTAAGCTGGCCGGGGCTGGCAGGCGGCGCCCTGATCGGACTGGTAACGGTGCTTCTGGCAGTCCGGTCCCCGGCAAAGCGTGCCTCGAAGGTCTCCCCGCTGACTGCAGTTTCCGGAAATGCGGGCACGTTCCCGGCGAAAAAAGCGGCAAATACACGAATCCTTCCTGTTGAAGTGACTCTGGGGGTGCACCACGCCGCAGGAAGCAAGAAGAATTTCCTTTTAATGACCGGCTCCTTTGCGTTCAGTATCATTCTTTTCCTGAGCTTCAGCCCTGTCATTGATTTTATGAACCACGCGATCACGCCGCTGCAGCCGTATACGCCGGATGTTTCCGTGGTCAGCCAGGATAATACCTGCTCTGTTCCCCCATCCTTACTGCAGGAAATCGTGGAACAGCCGGCTGTCAGGCGCGCCTATGGCCGCAGCTTTGCCTATGATATGCCGGTACAGATCAATGGTTCCGATGCAGATATTATGCTGATTTCTTATGAGGACAATCAGTTTTACTGGGCGGAGGATATGCTGCAGGAGGGTTCCGTTCAGGCGGCGGCGCAGGGAGAGGGCGTCCTGATCGAAAAAGGAAGCGACACAGTCTTTTCAGTCGGGGATACTATCACGCTCCATACTCCTGCAGGCCTTCGGGAGGTTCCGGTGGCCGGGGTTCTTTCCTATACTCAGTTCAGCAAAGCAGAAGGGCAGGAAACGGTCATTTGTTCTGAAGGACTTTTCCGGGAACTGACCGGGGAAAGAAACTATACCATTATTGATATCCAGTTGAATGCCGATGCTTCGGACAGGGATGTAGATGAACTTCGGAAGCTGGCAGGGGATGAACTGCTGTTTTCTGACAGGAGAATGAGCAACAGCGAAACCAGAGGCGCCTACTATGCGTTTGCTCTGTTCCTGTATGGATTTCTGGCTGTCATTGCACTGATCGCCATGTTCAATATTGTCAACAGCATTTCGATGAGCGTGTCTGCCCGGATGAAACAATACGGAGCTATGCGTGCCATTGGTATGGATTCGCAGCAACTGCTCCGCATGGTGGCTGCGGAAGCTGTAACCTATGTGTTCTGGGGAATTGTCCTGGGATGTACGGTGGGCTTGATCCTCAACAGGCAGCTTTATTCGCGCCTGGTGACTTATCGCTGGGGAGAGCCATGGTATGTGCCTGTGGGAGCCTTGGGTATTATCCTTTTGTTGGTCATTATGTCCGTTCTGTGGGCAATCCATGCTCCGGCAAAGCGCATCCGCAGCTTATCTGTCGTGGATACCATCGGTGAACAATGACGGAGTTTAAAGATGTTAATTTATGTACGTAAAATAAAACCTCCCGGGGGCTTGATACCGGGAGGTTTTTATGATACAAATAAATCAGTTACAACAATAAAAAACAATTGTATTCTGGGAGAGATTCATGGAAAAAAAGGAACTGAAAAAACTGCTTCTTAGGACGGCAAAAATTGCGGTGGGCAGCAGTATAGCTATTTATGCGGCAGAGCTTCTGCATCTGGAATATGCGGCTTCAGCGGGAAGTATTGCCCTTTTGACTCTGGTGACGACCAAGTGGGAAACTCTGAAGCTGTCAGCCTTCCGGGTGATCACTTTTGCAGCGGCAGTGATACTTGCCTGGATTGCTTTCGTCCATTTGAACAGCGAATGGGTGGCTTATGGAACGTTTATTTTTGTGCTTGTTCTGCTGAGCGAAATCCTGAACCTGAAGGCAACCATATCGGTCAACGCGGTCATCGGAACTCATTTTCTGGCTACGCATGACTTCAGCCTGGCATTTGTGAAGAACGAATTTTTATTGGTCCTGATCGGCATTTCTGTTGCAATCGTACTGAATCTTTTTCACGACAACCACAATCGGAAAAAAGATATTATCCGTAATATGCGCCGGACAGAGCAGCAGCTTCAGGAAATCCTGCGGGAGATGGCCTCTTATCTTCTGAACCAGGAAACGGAAAGAAACGTATGGGAGGATATCTGCAGCCTGGAGGAACAGCTTCACGGTTTTAGCGAGGATGCCCATGAATATCAGAATAATACCTTTCAGTCCCATCCGGGTTATTATATTGATTATTTTGAAATGCGGATGAAGCAGTGCAATATGCTCCACAATCTCCACTATGAAATGAAAAAGATCCGTACCATGCCCGGACAGGCGGAGATCATTGCCCATTATATCCTGTACCTTGCGGACTATGTAGTCGAGGTTAATGTGCCCACGCCGCAGCTTGAACGCCTGCAGGGGATATTTAAAGAAATGGAAAAGGAACCGCTTCCTGTCACAAGAGAAGAGTTTGAGAGCAGGGCGATGCTGTATCATATTTTGATGGACCTGGAGGAATTTCTAATCGTTAAAAAGCGTTTTGTAAACGAACTGGATGAACGCCAGATGCAGCGGTACTGGAAGAAGGATCGTACTAATTGATATTGATTACGGTTTTTTCCTTTCATTTTTGAATAAAGGTGGTTCTGAATAGTTACCCCATTTCATACAAAACTTAAAATGAGATTGCTAATGTTTGATTCCAGTGCTATAATAATTTTGAGTTAGTCATATATAACTAATATTCAAGACTCGCTCCTTAGAAATAGGACAAAAAGAAAGTTTAAAATGGAAAGGCATATGAAGAACGGAATGGGGAAAATAGGATCATCGTTCTGGAAGGGGGATGAAGAATGCTGCTGCAAACGATTCTGGAAGGACTGGGACTGGGTGCGCTGCTGATTGTAGTCTGCGCTATCGGCATCCGCAAAGGCGCTGTCGCTATGGTGCATTTGTATGATCCAAAGGTACAGGAACGGTGCATTGCACTGGGACTGACCACAAAGGAGAAGATCAAACGGAACTCGCTGCGCTTCAAGGCAATCTGCGTTCCGGGATATTTTGCTTATGTGCTGATTTGCGTGTATGCCATCAATGGCGCGCAGATGTTCTGGAGTGGGTTCTGGCAGTGCTTCGTCATCCTGTCCGTAATGAATCTCATCGACCGGCTCTTCATTGATGATTATTGGGTCGGACACACAGGTGCATGGGTAATCCCGGGGACGGAGGATCTGACGCCCTACATCAAAAAGACTGAAAAGCAAAAGAAATGGCTGTTCGGAACCTTTGGAATGGCCGTAATCTCTCTGATTCTTGCGGAGATCGGAATGCTTCTGTAAGGAGGAACGTAAAATGGAAATCAAACGGTTTGGCAACCCGTCCGGGAAAAAGATCATGCTTCTGCACGGAAATCTGATGTGCTGGCGGCAGTTTGAAGATGTGATCCCTATGCTTGAAGAAAAATTTGATGTTTATGCTGTCAGCTTTGACGGCTTCGATGGCACCGGGAAAACGACTTATACTACGGCGCAGGAACAGGCTGATAAGCTGGAAGACTATCTGATTCGAAAATGCAATGGCACGCTGGATCTGCTTTTGGCGGAGTCTCTTGGATGCGGACCGGCAGTTTACCTGAAAGCGTCAAAAAACATACAAATTCGAAAAATAAAAGTTTAATTGACAATTGACAGACATTGAACATAAAACAAAGGAGAAGACAAATGGGGATTTTCAATAACTGGGTAAACCAGACAAGAAAGCCGGAGGGTTTTCTCGGAAAAATGATGATAAAAGGAATGAACTCCGGTCATGCAAAAATGGCTGATTGGGGATTGGATATTCTGGTACCTGGGCATACCTGGGGACATATGGTGTATCTCATTGACGATAAATACCTGTTTACCGGAGACACCATCTGGTTTGATCCGAGGGGTGGATGCAGCTTTTTAGACAATCTGGCAGAAGACAACGCCCTGTCCATAAAATCACTGGCGGCACTGGAACGGCTGCTGCGGGGCCGGGGATTAAAGCCTATTGTCATCACCGGGCATACGGGCTGGTCGGATGATTTAGACTTTGTGTTCGCCCATACCGATACCGTCTGCCGGGCCTCCAGGAAGCAAAAGCCCCATGACCCGAACGCCCCATATGATGCCTATGACGAAAGCAAGGATACAAAGGAGCGTGCTCAGACAGTCCGGCTGAAAAAGGCGCTTCCGGTAACGTTGTAAAGCAAAGAAATTTATTTTTTGATTCCCTGAAGAATGCGGTTTATCTGTCGGATGCTTTCCTCATCGGCGCCGCTTTGCTTTAAAAGGCTGACCAGTGTCATCCGTCCCATCATCCGCTGAAGGGCGGGATTGTCCTTTACAGCGTCGGCAACATCGCCGCGCTCGGAAGCGCCGCGTGCCATCATCTCGTCGATGATCGCTCCGGCTTTGGCATTTTCGCGGATTTTGGCCAATGTGTCGTTGATGGAGAAGCATGTCTCATCAAGCTCGCCGTCGTCGAACCAGTTGGTGACGGGAGTACGCTTGACAAAAATGTAATCCGGGTTCGGCTCGTCCACCTTGCGTATGCGGATGGTATCTTCGCATCCGTCCGCCTGCGCGTTGACGGTGTGCTCGCCCGAAATGGGAACCTTAAATATAAAAACAGTTCTGCCGGTCTGCGTGCCGGCTTTTTTTCCGTCCACGTACAGTGTTACCTGCGGTTGATTGGAGTATACCTTTATTTCTGTGACGTCCTCCATGCGGTCCGCGTAGCGCCTGCCGCAGATGTGAACAAATTTTTCTGTCTTATTCCATGCGGCTTTGTAGAGGTAGAAAGCGTCTTTCTTTGTCTTGCGGTCAAAGGTGACAAGCCCCTTCTGGTTTTCACCGTGCTTGCCGCCTTCGTCCCTGCCGTCCGCGGCAAAATCGAAGAGATTCCACACATGTGTTGCCCAGAGATAGGGGCGCGCTTCGATCATTTTCAGCATATGCTCGTGGTAGAGCGCCTGATAGCCCTCCGTATAATCTCCCTTTTCCGGGGCTGCGGACTGATACTGCGGGTTTGCGTCCGCCCCATACTCTGAAAATCCAATGACCCGGTCAGGATATTTTGCGTGATATTCGTCAAAAAATTCATCTGTCTGTTCCAACTCGCCCAGGTACCAGCCAAAGTAGAGATTATAGCTATTGATATCAGGAATCTCCAGAATCGGGGAATCCGTTTCCAGCATAAAGACGTTCGCCATGGCGGTAGAACGTGTTTTATCAAGTCTGTGGCAGAGGTCATTTAACAGCCGGTGATTTTCCAGCAGATCCTCGCCTACCGCGCTGGCAGCGGTGATCTCGTTCGAAAGTCCCCAGACGATGATCGAGGGATGATTGTAATTCTGGACGATCAGCTCTTCCATCTGTGAAAGCGTGTTGGCGCGCGCGCCGCTCATATGCATAGTGATATAGGGAATCTCCGCCCAGACCACCAGACCGTTCTCGTCGCAGAGGTCGTAGAATTCCTGTGCGTGCTGGTAGTGCGCCAGACGAAGCGTTGTAGCGCCGATCTCCTTGATGATTTCCATATCAAGCCGGTGGTGCTCCGATGAAAGGGCATTTCCGACACCTTTAAAATCCTGGTGACGGGAAACGCCGCGCAACGGATATGGTCTGCCGTTCAGAAGAAAGCCCTTCTGCGGATCGCAGGCAAACCGACGGCAGCCGAAGCGTGTGCTTATGCAATCACCGCCCTGCAGGGAAGCCCCTGCCGTATAAAGATACGGATCGTTTACCCCGTCCCATAGACGGACATTTTCAAGCAGGATTTCCGTCTGCGCGTGGCAGTTTTTCGTGGAAACGGTGACCGTCTGTCCGGCGGCGGTAAAGGTTACCTGTGTCTCGGCGTTTGTCCAAGCCTCCAGCGTGACTGCGGCGCTTCTGTTTTTCAGATTGACGGCCGGCGTCACTTTGATGCCCGGCGTTCCGCAGTAGTCCAGCGCAAAGTGAACGGCGGGAACAATGAGCAGATTTACCGCGCGATACAGACCGCCGTAGAAGGTAAAGTCCGCCTTCTGCGGATAGCAGATTGTATTATCCTCATTATTTAATGCGACAATGAGGACATTTTCTTCTTTTAAATATTCGGTAATGTTTACGCGGAAAGTGGAATAGCCGCCCTCGTGATGAGCGAGCTTTTCGCCGTTCATATAAACATCGGCGATCATTGCGGCGCCGGTAAATTCCAGGTAAGCCTGCGAGCCAGCGTCCATGAAAGGCTTTTTCAGTGTGGTAACATAGTAACAGGTTCCGCGGTAATAATCGTTTCCGCCGTCCTGCCCGTCCGCCGCGTTCCAGGTGTGCGGCAGCGTAACTGCTTCGCCGGGCATAGAAGCCGCGCTGAGAGCGTCCGGCGCTTCCTTTATAAAGGTCCAGTTTTCTGTAAGTGGTGTGATAGTTCTCATAGTATCCTCCTGTATGAAGTTTTGTTTATTATAATAAAAAGCAGAATCTAGTGTAGTTAATATTTTCGTGAAAATGTTTGTAAAATCGTTTCAATAATTTCGAATGGAAAACAGTAACGAAAAGAGAAACATTTTCACGAAATAAAAAACACAAAGGGTACAAAAATCCGATATACTTAACGTATCAAAAGAAACAATACAATATTGGAGGGAAATATGATGGAAAAAAACAAAAGACTCAGTCAGAGTGAAATTGACGGCGTGCAGTACCGGCGCGCAAAGCTTTGGCAGATCATCCTGGCCGCCTGCAATGCGCTTGTGGGAATGAGCGTTTACAGCCTGATCGGTATGGCGAGCTACAGTGCCAGCGTTGGCTACGGGATCACTACGGCGATGGTGGGAGTCATCCTTACCTGCACACGTATTTTTGATGGTATCACCGATCCGCTGGTGGCATTTCTCTATGATAAGGTAAACACCAGATTTGGAAAGCTGCGCGTACTGCTGATTTCCGGTTTTGTGATCGAAGCGGTTGCGCTTCTGCTGATGTTCGATCTGATGTCCTCAAAGGGGTTTGGATGGGGCGTATTCACATTGCTGTATGTGATCTATGTGATCGGCTACACGATTACCAATATGACGGCGCAGACGTTTCCGGCGATCATGTCGAACGATCCGAAGCAGCGCCCGACCATCGGAGTCTGGCACACGGCATTAAACTATCTTGTTCCAATGGTGTTAACGATCGTGCTGAACATGGTGCTGCTGCCGCGTTACGGCGGAGAATACAATCAGGAATTTCTCTCTGCTGCCGTGAGATTTGTTATAGTAGTGGGAACGATCGGCGTCGTCCTTGTGAGCATCGGAATCTCGCAGTTTGACAAGCCGGAATATTACGGCGGTATCGGAAAGCAGGAGCCGCTGAAGGGAAAAGATATTATCAGCACACTGAAGGGAAATAAGCCGCTGCAGTGCTATATCGCGGCGAACGCTTCCGATAAGATCGCGCAGCAGACGGCTTCACAGGCGGTTATCAATACCATGCTGCTCGGCATTATCATTGGAAATATGGGGCTTGGCACGATGCTGAGCGTGATTGGAATGGCACCCTCTCTCGTGTTTGCAGCTTTTGGAGCAAAATATGCCGGAAAATTCGGTAGCAAAAAAGCAATCGTGACCTGGACGAAGATCTGTATGGTGATCGCAGCCGTGATGTTTGTATTCTTTGTGGTGATCAATCCCGCTTCGATCGCACAAATGGGTCCGATGATGATTCTATATGTAATCCTTCAGCTTGCGCTGAACGGCGCAAAAATGTGCGTGACGACCGGTTCCAACGCATTTATGGCGGATACGATCGATTACGAGCTGGATCGCAGCGGAAAATACATACCGGCGGTGGTAACGGGTACCTACAGTCTGATCGACAAGCTGGTTTCTTCATTCAGCGCGCTGATTGCTGCCGGAGCGGTGGCGCTGATCGGCTATACAACGACAATGCCGCAGCCGGGCGATACCTGTACGCCGGCAATCTTCTGGATGACGATGGCGGTGTATTTCGGTCTGCCGATGCTCGGCTGGATTGTTACCCTGATTGCTATGCGAAGCTGCCCGCTTACGAAAGAAGAGATGGTGCAGGTACAAAAACGCATCGCTAACAAAAAGGCACAGATTAAGAAATAAGCTAAAGCTTTCCGTTCTTTTTGCGGTATTCGCTGGGGGACATACCGGCAAATTTCTGAAAACAGGTATAAAAATGACTGCGGCCGCTGAAACAAAGGCGGTCGCTGATTGCCTGGATACTCTCGCCGGAATCCGATAAAAGCAGCTTTGCCTGCTCGATTTTTTCTTTGAGGATAAAATCGTTCACGGACATGCCAATTTCCTTTTTGAATTTATGTGAGAAATAGTATTCAGTGTAGCCCGCCCGCTTTGCAAGTTCTTCTATAGAAAGCGGCGACGCAATGTGCGCTTTGATATAGTAGCAGGAGTTCAGGATGGGAGAGGAAATATTGCTTTGCTTCTTTGTTTCCCGCACGCGCGTTACGTAATCCTCCAGCATCTCCGAGCAGAGCGCGCTGATGGCGGACATGGAATCGCTGTCCTCAATCCTTCCGACGTAAAAGTCGTTGAGATCATAAGAGATGGAAGGAGACAGACCGCCTGCGATGCAGGCGCGCGAACAGAGTGTCAGCAGGACGAGCGCGTTATTTTTGTGGGAGCGCAGGGCGTTGCCCACCTCCGCCTTTACTCCATTGCTTAAGGCATGAGACTGCGTGAGCGCTTCTTTATACATGGGATTGCCCTCGGAAATCATTTTCAGCAGCCGCTGCTCATGGTACCAGATACCGGCGTGGCTGTGTCCATCGGACTGCCAGGTATTGACCTCCGGTTTTGACCTGTTGCTGAGATAAATGATTTTATTAACGGATATTTTTTCGCCGGTGAGGCAGTAGTGCAGCATAACCGCGTACTGATTGATGATATTAGAAGGAATCGACGGGATGCTGTCGAAGTTTTTCAGGACAGCGGCTCTGGTTTTCACGGAGAGTTCATAGGAATCCATGCGTCTGCGGATGATCAGCAGGGAATCGCGTCCGCTGAAGATCGGTCCGAGCAGATGCGTATGAAGTTCGCCGCCTTTCTGTTCAAAGCCGCAGATCCACAGAAGATTGCCCTCGATTTCCAGAATGACCGGCAGACGGCTGCCTGTTTCCAGATGTCTTTGGATAACTTTTTCAAGACCGGTATATACGAGGAAACCGCCGGAAAACAGGAGATTAGTCCAGTCTGTAAAAAGCATCTGGAAATGCTGGTCGTATTCCCAGCGAAAAAGCGCATAATTACAGTTAATAAGCTCATAAAAGTACGATAATTTTTCCTCAGCGGTCATGACTTTTCTCCTTTCGTGAAACTCTCCTGTATAGCCCTGGTCAGCAGGATGATCTGGTCTGCGATTTCTTCCGGTGTTTCCTTTATGCCGTTGTGCAGCCAGTAGGTAAGAAGTCCGCTGACGGCTCCGCAGAGACAGCCGAAAAGCATACCGCCGTTTGAGGAAAAAGCAGGATCATACATCTGTATTTTGTGAAAGCAGGCGAGGGCAAGACGGCGGATAAAGTCTTCCTGCGTCTGCAAAAAAACCAGATCCTGAAAATCTTTGCTGCTGCAGATGGCGCGCAGGATGGTTATCAGCACCGGGCGCAGCCCTTTCTGCGGATACTCGTCGATCATCTGCGTGAAACCAAGAATGGCTTCCTCCTCCAGCTTTTCCAGGAGGTCATAGGGATCGGCGTAATATTTATAGAATGTGGAGCGATTGATCTGTGCAAGCTCACAGATTTCTTTCACCGTGATTTTTGAAATGCTTTTTTGCCGGATCAGCCTGAAAAAGCACTGCCTGATAACCATTTTCGTGTAGCGCACCCTGGCGTCAGTTTTCATAAGAATGTCCTTTCCGCAACAGTTTTCGGGACGGTGTTGCCTATCCTACAAAACGTCGATGGATTGATGATTGTTATTTTTGATAAATTGATTATAATCGAAAATAAGGAAATAAGCAATAAATGTTGAATAAAAAACAGGGAAGGTGATACGATGGATGAGAGACAACGGTCGAGAAGCCAGGAACTGTTCCGGGATAAGCCCGTATGGAATGCGATCTTTGCAATGGCGGTGCCGTCCTGCATTTCGATCCTGGTGATGGTCTGCTATAACATGGCGGATATGTTTTTTGTCGGACAGCTTGGGGATACGGCACAGGTGGCGGCAGTGTCGGTGGCGGGACCGGTATTTTCGCTGATTACGGCGGTATCGACCATGATAGGAATGGGCGGCTGCTCCGTGATCGCACAGACTGCGGGGCAGGGAAAGCTGCAGGAGGCAAAGATTTATTCCAGTATGTGTTTTTACACGGCGGTTTTTCTCGGACTTCTCTGCACGGTGGTTGTTCTGACAGGCGCCGACAGTATTTTGAAAGCGCTGGGAGCAAATGAGGAGATTCTGCCTTTTGCGGGAACCTACATGCGGATTCTGGCGGCAGGGGCGGTGGTAATGCTTCTTCCGGTCGTGCTTGCCTCGCTTATCCGCGCGGACGGCGCCGTCCGGGAGGGGCTGATCGGAAATCTGGCAGGGACTGCGGTCAACATTGTGCTGGATCCGATTTTTATACTGGCGCTGGATATGGGCGTTGCCGGCGCCGCAATCGCAACGCTGATTGGAAATACGGTCAGCAGCTCCTTTTATCTCTGGTATATTTTGAGAAAGGCGGAGTATTTAAGCATCAGACCGTTTTTTGGCAATTACAGATTAAAGGATTTTTTTCACATTCTGGCAGTCGGAATGCCCAATGGGATCAGCAGTCTTTTAGCGGGGGCGGCCTCCGCGTTTTCGAACCAGCTTCTGTCAGCCTACGGCACCGATGCGATCGCGGCGATGGCGGCGGCAGGAAAAACGACCATGGTCATTTCCATGCTGCAGATGGGGATCTGCATGGGCGTACAGCCGATGATGGCTTATAACTACGGGGCCGGAAATAAAGAAAGACTGAGGGAAATACTGAAAAAACTTGGAATACTGACCTTGCTGACGGGAAGCGCGGCAATGTTTGGATGCTTCTTCGGCAGAGGAGCGATCATCGGAATGTTTTTGAAAAACGCGGAGGCAGCGGCAATGGGAGAAAGGCTGGTAATTTTTCTGCTGATAGCAAGTCCGGTGATTGGCTGGTATTACATTGGAACGAATTTTTTGCAGGCGTCCGGAAACGCGGCGGCAGCAACCGTCGTTTCACTGACACGGCAGGGAATCATTTTGATCCCGTGTCTCTATCTGATGAATGCGCTGATGGGATTTACGGGAATCGCTGCTGCCCATACGGCGGCGGACGTATTGTCCGTGATTATTTCCCTGGCAGTCTGCAGGATGAAAAATATAGCCGGAAATCCGCACCAAGATTCGCTCGCAAGTCTTGAATAAAGGAGTGAGAACTTATTGTAATTATATACCAGAACCATGTGTGCAGATTTGGCCGGATTTGGTGGAAAATTGGCTGAAAGATATTTATAGGAAAGGGAGAAAATCCAGATGACAGTAAAAGCAGTACAGCAGATTATGATCGGCAGCCTGTGTAAAAATGAAAAACAGACGCTGCAGACCTTAAAGGAAATCAAGGCGGCAGGCTATGACGGCATAGAATTGAACGGCTTCATGATCCGTCCCACGTCGATGCTGGTACGCCTGATGACGAAGGCGGCGGGAATGCCGGTGGGAAGAGGCGGAAATTATGACTGGAAGGAAATGGTCACGGAAGCAGGGCTTTTGGTGGTCAGTGTGCATGAGGATCTGGGCAGCATCAAACGGGATGCGGACGCCGTTATCCGGGAGGCGAAGGATTTCGGCACGGATAAAGTGGTGATTACCGGTATGTACCGCTTCGATTATTCCGACAAAAATGCAGTTGCAAATCTGGCACAGGATCTGAACACCTGTGGGGAGACGCTTGCAAAATCCGGCGTCAGCCTGCTATACCATAATCACAACTGCGAATTCCGTAAGGTGGAAAAAAACAGGACGGCGTATGATCTGCTGATCGGGGAGACGGATCCCGCGTTTGTAAATTTTGAGCTGGATTCCTACTGGCCGACGGAGGCAGGTGTTTCGGCATTTGCTCTGATGAAGCGGCTCGGGGAGCGTATGAAGCTTTACCACATTAACGACCGCGGAACAAGGGTGAGCGGACCGTCCATGACGCCAATCTTAAAATCGGACAGCATGGAGCTTGGTACAGGAAACATGAACCTGGACGAGCTGATGCAGCAGGCCCTGGCGGTTCCTGTGGACGCGGTGATCCTGGAAAGCCACAAAAACTGGATAGAAAAGTCGCCGATCCGATCCATGCAGGTGAGCGCGGAATTTTTAAAGAAGTACATTTAGGAGGAGGTAGCAGACATGGGCAAATTTCAGAAAGGTTTTTTAACAGGCGCGGCGACGGCAGCGCACCAGGTAGAGGGGAACAATATCCACAGCGACTACTGGGCGATGGAGCACATGCGGTACTCCAGCTTTACAGAGCCGTCTCTGAAGGCGGTGGATCATTATCACCGCTACGAGGAGGACATCAAAATGATGGCGGAGGCGGGGCTGAACGCTTATCGCTTTTCTATCGAGTGGGCGCGGATCGAGCCGGTGCAGGGGCAGTATGACGAGGCGGAGATCGGGCATTACCGCAGGGTGCTGGAGTGCTGCAGGGAAAACGGCATCGAGCCGGTTGTGACGCTCATGCATTTCACCTCCCCAAAATGGCTGATTGAAAAAGGCGGTTGGGAAAATGAGGAGACGATCGGGCTGTTTGCAAATTACTGCCGCTATGTAGTAGAAAAGCTTGGCAGTTATATGCATTATGTCTGCACCATCAACGAGGCGAATATGGGACTGCAGATCGCGGCAATCTCCGAGCGCTTCAAAAAGCAGATGATGGCAAGAATGCAGCATGCAAATTCCATTAAGGAGGCTGCTAAGGATGTAGAAGGCAGCGTGCAGGTTGGCCTGAACATGCAGAAGATGATGGAAAATATGCAGAAGCAGAGCGCGGAAAATATGGATATGTTCGGCACGGCGACGCCGCAGGTGTTTGTGAGCGCGAGAACGCCGGAGGGCGATCTGATGGTGATGCGGGCGCACCAGGCGGCGAAAAAAGCGATCAAGGAAGTAAATCCGAAACTGCAGGTCGGCATTACGCTTTCCCTGCATGATATCCAGGCAAAGGAGGGCGGCGAAAAAGTCGCTGCGAAAGAATGGGAATCGGAATTTTCGCACTATGTTCCGTACATAAAGGACGACGATTTCTTCGGGCTGCAGAATTACACACGCTCCGTTTACGATGCTGACGGCATCTGCGCAGCGCCGGAGGGTGCTCCTCTTACGCAGATGGATTATGAGATATATCCGCAGGCGTTGGAAAACTGCATCCGCAGGGTGGCAAAGGAGCTGGATATTCCGATCATCGTAACGGAAAACGGAATCGCGGTGGCGGACGATGCGCTGCGCATGGACTTTATTGGAAAAGCAACCGATGGCGTGGCGGCGTGCATCCGCGATGGCATTCCGGTAAAGGGCTATATGTACTGGTCTCTGATGGATAATTTTGAGTGGCAGAAGGGCTACAGCATGACGTTCGGGCTGATTTCTGTGAATCGTAAAACACAGGAGAGAACGGCAAAGCCGAGCCTTGCATATCTGGGGAGCCTGCAGGAGGAAACGCGATGAAATATTATTGTAATCCGATCAATGTGCCTTACCGCTATCAGTTTAATATGGATCCGCGCCAGCACGGAAAGCTGCAGATCGACCGCGAGGGTGCCGATCCGACCATGATCGCGTTTAAGGGAAAATATTATATCTTTGCGTCCATGAATTTAAGCGTGTGGGTGTCGGAGGATATGGTAAACTGGCAGGCGCACAGACTGCCGGGGAACCTGCCGCTTTACGATTACGCGCCGGATGCGCGCGTGTGCGGGGAATATGTGTATTTCTGCGCATCAAAAAAGGGCGAGAACTGCAATTATTATCGGACAAGGGATATCTTAAACGGACCTTATGAGGAAATAAAGGGAACTTTTGATTTCTGGGATCCGAATCTGTTTTTTGACGACGACGGAAGAATTTACTTTTACTGGGGCTGCTCAAATATCACGCATGTCTGGGGTGTGGAGCTGGAACCGGAGACAATGCTTCCGAAAACGGAGCGCATAGAATTGCTGTCCGGGGACGGCTTTGCGCGCGGCTATGAGCGGATGGGCGTGGACAACTGCGAGTTTCCGCGCAGCGAGGAAGAGGTGGAGCAGATGTTCCAGGGCTTTGTGAAGCAGAGCGGTGTGTCGGTGGAACAGCTTCCGCAGCAGTATCTTCCGCAGATACGCGGGATGTTTACCAGACACCCGTTTATCGAGGGGCCGTGGATGGACAAGCATAACGGAAAATATTATCTGCAGTACGCCTGCCCGGGCGCAGAGTACAATGTGTACGCGGACGGCGTCTATGTGGCGGATTCGCCGCTCGGTCCCTTTAAGCTGGCGGAAAATAATCCGTTTTCCTATCATCCGGGCGGCTATATGCCGGGCGCCGGACATGGCTCCACGATGCGGGATCTGCAGGGGAACCTGTGGCACACGTCTACCATGCGCATTAGTGTGAACCATCAGTTTGAGCGCCGCGTCGGTATCTGGCGCGCTGGCTTTGACGCGGACGGCGAGCTGTTCTGCAACCAGAATTACGGCGACTGGCCGATTGCCGTGGACGAGGGCTGCACGGATCCGTGGCAGGAGCCGCAATGGTATCTGCTCAATTATGGCTGCCCGGCGACGGCTTCCTCCGAAACGGAGGGAAAGGGCGCGGATAAGGCTGTCAACGAAGATGCGAAAAGCTGGTGGCATGCAGGCAGCGCCGAAAGCGGACAGTGGCTGCAGATCGATCTGACAAAGGTGATGGACGTGCGTGCGATCCAGATCAATTTTGCCGACGACGCGCTCCCCATCGATCCGCCGGGAGAAATCCGCGGAACGGCCACGCAGCCGCGTTATATCGAGGAGCGCGACCTGCGCACGCGCTGGCTGCTGGAGGGCTCCGCGGACGGAAAGGAATACTTTGTGATTGAGGATAAGTCGCAGGCGGTAAGCGACCTTCCCCACGACTTTATTGTCCGCGAGGAGGGAATGGCCGTAAGATACATCCGCCTGACGATCCTGGAGATCCCTTATCATGTGACGCCGTGCATTTCCGGGCTGCGTGTATTTGGCATCGGCAGCGGGGAAAAGCCACAGAAACCGGAATTTTCGGTAAAGAGAAGCGAGGATGGTCTGGATATCCTTGCGAAGATCGAGGGCAGGGCGGACGCTGTCGGCTACAATATTCTCTGGGGACATCAAAAAGAAAAGCTGTACCACAGCTATCAGATCTACCGGGATACAGCAGACGTACAGGAAAAGCGCGACGCAGCCATCGAAAAGCGGATCGGCGCGCTGGTAAAGGAGCAGGAGTATTATGTACGCGTAGATGCTTACAATGAAAACGGCATTACGAGAGGGGAGACAGTGAAGCTATGAAAGCGGTAAACCTACGAACAGAGCATATGGTAAATCCCATCGGCATTGATATTGTGCGCCCGTATCTGTCGTGGAACTGCGAGGGAGGCAGAAAGCAGACGGCGTATGAGATCGAGGCGGTCTGCGGCAGAAGGCTTCTGTGGAGCAGTGGAAAAGTGCTTTCGGACGTCATGCACGTACTGCCGGATACCGAACTGAAAAGCCGCCAGCGCGTTTTCTGGCGTGTGCGTCTATGGGATGAGACGGAAACCGCGGGAGAATGGAGCGACACGGCGTGCTTTGAAATGGGACTGCTGGAGAAAACGGATTTTACTGCAAAGTGGATCAATCCGGAGCTTACCTGCGATCCGCAGGCGCACAAACCGGCGAGCTATCTGAAAGCCACGTTCACAGCGCCGAAGGGAGAAAGCGCGCGGCTTTATATCACCTGCCACGGTCTGTATGAGGCGTATATCAATGGAAGCCGGGCGGGAGCGTTTGTGCTGGCGCCGGGGACGTATAATTATGATAAAAGGCTGGCGTACCAGACCATCGACGTGACGGAGCTTGTAAAAGAGGGTGTCAACGAGGTGCAGGTGATCCTGGGGGACGGCTGGTACCGCAGTGTGTCAGGCGTGGACGGCGACCGCAATCTATACGGCGAGGACATTGCGCTGTATTTTCAGCTTGAGGTAGATGGAAAGGCAGTCTGCATTTCCGATGAAAGCTGGCAGGCGTCCCAGCGCGGACCAATCCGCGAGAATGATATGCAGCAGGGCGAGGTGGTGGACGCCTCCATAGAGGTGATCGATGGATATCATGTGGTAAAGGTCGAGAATTTCGGCGTGGAGAAGCTTGTCTGCTCAAACTGTGTGCCGATCGTGGAGCGGGAACGCTTTGAAGGAAAAATCATCAAAACGCCGAACGGCGAAACGGTGATCGACTACGGACAAAATCTGGCAGGTTATGTGGAATTTACGCTGGACGCCCATGCAGGGGATAAAATCATTCTGACACACGGCGAAACGCTGGATGAAAACGGGAATTTCACGCAGGAAAATTTCCAGAACCGGAAGCGCCACAAGGAGGGCGGCACGCATCAGCGCGTCACGTTTATCTGCCGCGAGGGAAAAAATCATTATAAATCAAAATTCACTATCTGGGGCTTCCGCTATGCCAGGGTGGAGACAAAGATTGATCTGAGCCACGCAAAATTCACCTCGATAGCGGTGTATTCGCAGATGGAGCAGCTTGGTACCTTTACGTGCTCCAATGAGGCGGTCAATCAGCTTGTAAAAAACAGTATCTGGAGCCAGAAATCCAATTTCTGTGATGTGCCGACGGACTGCCCGACAAGAGAGCGCGCGGCGTGGACCGGCGATATGGGCGTTTTTGCGGACACAGGGATTTTTCTGGAGGACTGCTACCCGGTTATCCGCAAGTGGCTGGCGGAGTGCCGCCTGGCGCAGCACGATGATGGAAAGATTGCAAATATCGCGCCGCCAAATAATCAGCCCGGCTTCTTTTCCAATCTGCTCGCCGGCTCTGTCGGCTGGGGCGACGCCTGCATCCTTGTGCCGTACACATTGTATAAGCGCTGCGGGGATAAGCGGATCCTGGAGGAAAACTATGAGATGATGCAAGGCTGGTATGATTTTTTGCAGCGGCGCGCCGCGCAGAAGGGAGAGCCTGCAAAGCCGGATATCTCGCAGATACCGCAGCAGTATCGGGCAATGCTGGAGCATATGCCAAAGGAGCAGCTTGAAGAGATGATGCAGAAAATGCTTGCTCAGATGGGCGGCGCGCCGCAAAATCCATACGCGGAATACACCATTGAAACGGGTGTGGATTACGGTGAATGGTGCGAGCCGGATGTGGAATCAACAAATGCGATGGGTAAGCCGCAGAGTAAGATCGCAACGGCGTACTATGCATATTCCGGCCGTCTGCTCTTGGAGATCGCGGCAATTCTCGGCAAAGCGGAGGATGCGAAGCGCTACGGTGAAATTGCAGAAAACGCGAAGCGGGCTTACCGCTTTATTGCTACAAAAAACGGCAGGATCACATCCGACCGCCAGGCGGATTATGTGCGCGCGATCGCCTTTGATCTGCTCGATGAGGAAGAGAAAAAGCAGGCGGCGGCAGATTTAAATGCGCTGGTGAAAGCTGCGGATTATCATTTGAACACCGGATTTCTCTCGACGCCCTCCCTGTGCGGGGCTCTGGCGGACTACGGCTATACGGAAACCGCCTATCGCCTGCTTCTGCAGGATACGATGCCCGGCTGGCTTTATGCCGTAAAAAAGGGTGCGACGACCATCTGGGAAAACTGGGATGGAATTAATGAAAAAGGCGAGGTGAAGGCGTCCCTCAATCATTATTCCTACGGCGCGGTCTGCGGCTGGCTGTTCGAGGGCGTCTGCGGTATTCATCTGCAGGACGGCAGGATTACCATCAAGCCGCATCCGAACAAGGCTCTGCAGTACGCCCGCGCCGTCTATCAGTCGCCCGTGGGAGAAATCGTCAGCGGCTGGCGATACGATGGAGACGAGGTGATCTATGAGATCAGGACTCCCGCAAATGTGGACGTGGAGGTGGACTGCTAATAGTCTTAGCAGAGCGGCAAAAAGTCTGACTGCAGCGATGAAGAGCAGGAAGCTCAGCGCCCTGCTCAAAATTTGGATTTTGTAGATGAAAGAAAATTTTGATTCTGACAGAACGTCCAGGAATTAGCTCTTGGGCGTTCTGTCATTTATAAGTAAATTGCGGACTTAATTTCTATTATTCTGATATGCGAACTTAATTTCCGCTTTTCCGATATTGATTTTTCCTCCTGCACAGTTTATATTAATAGGTAGCTTGGCCGCAAAACTGTTGATATTGATGGTAAATGCCGCCAGGCATCAGAAATTTAAGAAAAACCAGAAAAATTTTTCTTAAAACAGGCAAGAATATCTGCCTGTATAATCAAAAACCCAACTTTTGTTGGAGAATTGTATTTGTATAAATTATACAAAAAAAGGTGTTTAAATTAATGAGAAAACTAGCTTTAAGCGACGAAATTTTGTTAAAAACAGACAAAGCCGCCCGCTATATCGGCGGTGAAGTAAACTCGGTCATGAAAGATCCCGATAAAGTTGACATCCGTTTCGCCATGTGCTTTCCGGACGTCTATGAAATCGGTATGTCCAACCTTGGCATGATGATCCTTTACAACATGTTTAACCAACGGGCGGACGTATGGTGTGAGCGCGTCTATTCCCCATGGCCCGATCTGGACAGGATCATGAGAGAGCAGAAGATACCGCTATTTGCCCTTGAGTCCCAGGATCCTGTCAGACAGTTTGATTTTCTTGGGATCACTCTTGGCTATGAAATGTGCTATACAAATGTATTGCAGGTTATTGACCTTACACAGATACCGCTTCTGGCAAAAGACAGGGGAGAAGAGTGCCCGCTTGTCATTGGCGGAGGGGCCTGCGCCTATAACCCTGAGCCTCTGGCGCCGTTTTTTGATCTGTTCTATATTGGAGAGGGCGAGACTTCCTTTGACGCCCTTTTTGACGCTTACAGGGCCAATAAGAAAGCAGGCGGCTCCAAAGAGGATTTTCTTCTTAAGGCAGCGCAGATTCCCGGTATTTACGTTCCTGCATTTTATGATGTATCCTATCATGAGGACGGCACGATCGCATCCTTTGTCCCAAACCGCGAAGGCGTTCCGGCAAAGGTGCAGAAACAGGTGGTCGTAAATATGGAGAAAGGTTATCGTGCCATTGCTGCTCCGGTAGTTCCCTTTATCAAAGCTACCCAGGACCGTGTGACCCTGGAAATCCAGCGCGGCTGCATCCGCGGCTGCCGATTCTGCCAGGCAGGTATGATCTATCGTCCCACCCGGGAGCGCGATGTAGAGGTCCTGAAAGCCTCCGCACGGGAAATGCTGAAAAATTCCGGGCATGAGGAAATCTCCTTAAGCTCCTTAAGCTCCAGCGATTATTCGGAATTAGAGGAACTGGTGACTTTTCTGATCGAGGAATTTAAGGACCAGGCAGTTAATATTTCCCTGCCGTCTCTCAGGATCGACGCTTTTGCCCTGGATGTTATGAGCAAAGTGCAGGATGTTAAAAAAAGCAGCCTGACCTTTGCGCCGGAGGCCGGTTCCCAGCGGCTGCGCAACGTCATCAACAAGGGGTTGACGGAAGAGGATATCCTGCGGGGATCCGGAGAAGCCTTCCGGGGAGGCTGGAACCGTGTGAAGCTCTATTTTATGCTCGGCCTTCCTACGGAGACGGAAGACGACATGAAGGGTATCGCCCACCTTGCGGAAAAGATCGCGGAGGAATACTATGAAATTCCTAAAGACCAGCGAAACGGCAAAGTACAGATTGTAGTCAGCACCTCCTTCTTTGTGCCGAAGCCCTTTACCCCTTTCCAGTGGGCGCCCATGTACAGCGAAAATGATTTTATCAATAAGGCAAAAATCGTCAAGGAAGAGATCCGGGCGCAATTGAACCAGAGAAGTATCAAATATAACTGGCATGAACCGGATGTGACCATCCTGGAAGGCTTTCTTGCCCGGGGAGACCGCAGAAGCGCAGAAGTCATCCTGAAGGCTTACGAAAAGGGAGCCCTTTATGACGCATGGTCTGAAAGCTTCCGCTACGATATCTGGAAAGAAGCTTTTGCAGAAACAGGTATCGACATAGATTTCTACACGCTGAGGGAGCGCAGCACAGATGAAATCCTTCCGTGGGATTTTATTGACGCAGGCGTAACAAAAGAATTCCTGATCCGTGAATGGAAGCTTGCAAAAGAGGAAACCGTTACTCCCAACTGCCGGCAGAAATGCTCCGGCTGCGGAGCAAAGCGTTATGGAGGAGGTGTTTGCTTTGAAGGTAAGAATTAAATTTACCAAGGAGGGTTCCATGAAATTTGTAGGGCATCTGGACACCATGCGCTATTTTCAGAAGGCCCTCCGCCGCGCCGGACTCCCGGTCGCTTTTTCCGGCGGCTACAGTCCGCATATGATTATGTCCTTTGCGGCGCCTCTTGGGGTAGGAACCACCAGCCTGGGCGAATATTTTGATATGGAGCTGAATGAACTTGTCCCCACAGACGAAATTGAAGAGAGATTAAATTCCGTCATGGTGGAGGGAATCCGGGTACTGAGCGCCCGGCAGGTGGAGGATGGCAAAGCAAGCAAGGCAATGTCCCTTGTGGCCGCGGCAGACTATCTGATCGAATTCCGCGAGGGAAAAGAACCGGCTGTCCCATGGAAAGAACGAATGTCCGAATTTTACAGCCAAAACTCCATCTCCGTAACAAAAAAGACCAAGCGCAGCGAAAAGGAAATCAATATCCGTCCTTATATTTACCGAATGGAGCTGCAGAAGGACAAAATCTTCCTGATGCTTGCTTCCGCAAGCGCTAATTATACAAAGCCTGAGCTTGTAATGGATACCTTTTTAAGCTGGCTTGGAGCCGACCCGCAGCCCTTCTGTTATACGGTAGAACGGCTGGAGGTTTATGCGGACGTGGGAACAGAGGATGCGCATTCTTTTGTTACTCTGGAATCTCTGGGCAGGAAGGTTCCTGCCTCTGGCGAACAGCAGGAAACGGCGGGGGATCAATATCTTGAATAAACTGATCATTACAGAAATGGACATTCATCAAAGGCCCTGTCTTGTCTGTGCTTTCTGCGAGGAACAAAGAATCATGGAACTGCGGCTGGAGCCTGCGGGAAGCAGATCCATCCTTAATAATATTTATGTGGGACAGGTAGAAAGTCTTGCCTCAAACATTCAGGCGGCTTTTGTCAGATTCGGAGACGGCCTGCGGGGATATTTCCCGCTGTCTGAAGCGGACAATGTAATTTTTGCTTCCGGAAGAAAGGGCAGCGCTCCCCTTCGTCCCGGAGACGAGATCCTGGTGCAGGTAAGCCGCGACGCCATGAAGGGAAAGCTTCCCTCGCTGACCTCCAACCTGAATTTTACAGGTAAATTCCTGGTGCTGACCACAGCCAATAAAAAATTCGGCCTTTCCAATAAGCTTACCCAGGCAGAACGCAGCCTTCTAAGCAAGTGGCTGGAGGCGGAAGCTTTAAAACCGGACAGGGAATACGGTATGATTGTACGCACCAACGCGGCGGAGGCATCCAAAGACGAGCTTCTCCATGAACTGGAATATCTGAAGACGCTATACCGAAGAGTCGCCGTAGACGGCAGGAACCGTACCTGTTTCAGCCTTTTATATGAAGCGGAACCTTTTTATCTTACCGCGCTCAGGGATTCTTACCGCCGGGAACTGGACGAGATCGTAACCGATCTGCCCCTGATAAAAGAGAAAATTTCTTCTTATTTATTGGATACCAGTCAGGAGGAACTGCAAAAGCTCCGTTTTTATGAGGATAAGCTGCTTCCCCTTTACAAGCTTTACCGTCTTGAAAGCGCTCTGGATGAAATCCGCAGTGAAAAGGTCTGGCTGAACAGCGGCGGTTTTCTCGTTATCCAGCAGACAGAGGCATTTGTCTCCATCGATGTGAACAGCGGAAAATTTACCGGCAAAAAGAAAGCGGAGGAAACTTACAGAAAAATCAATCTGGAGGCCGCGGGGGAAATTTCCCGGCAGCTCCGGCTCCGGAATCTTTCCGGGATTATTCTTATTGACTTTATCAACATGGAAAACCCCGACCATCGGGATGAGCTGTTCCATGTTCTGCAGAAACACCTGCGCAAAGACCCGGTAAAGGGAAAAGCAGTGGATATAACGCCTCTTCACATCCTGGAAATGACCCGAAAGAAGGTACGCCGGCCTGTCATAGAGGATTTAAGGGAGCTGGAGTGTATTTAAAAATGATTTTCGTGAGATGTGCTTCCCGGTTTGTGGGAGATTTGTCACAAATAAGGGAGGCGTAGCGGGATTGAGGAAATGAATTATTAACACACCCCGGAAATGTAAGATCAAATAAGCAAAATGAAAAGGAGAGTAGGACATGACTAAATTTGCACATTTTAATTTCAATGTACTGGATCTGGAGAAAAGCCTGAAATTTTATAAGGATGCGCTCGGTCTTGAAGCTGTGAGGGAATTTGAACCAGAGGATAAGTCTTTCAGGCTTGTTTATCTGGGCGATAAAGAAACTGATTTTCAGTTGGAACTGACCTGGCTCAGGGACCGCAGGGAGCCCTATAATCTCGGAGAATGCGAATTCCATCTCGCCTTTGATACAGACCAGTATGATGAGCTGCATAAGCGTCATGAGGAAATGGGCTGCATTGTTTTTGAAAACCCGGGTATGGGAATCTATTTTATCACGGATCCGGATGGTTACTGGATTGAAATCGTACCGACAAAATAAGGCAGGGCAGAACATGAAAACACGAAAGCATTTATTATGCCTCCTTGGAGCAGTCGCTGCTGTGGCATTCCTGTTATTACTTGGGGTGGCCATTCTGACCATACGGGAATACCGGCCGGACGATGTGGAAGCGCTTACTCCGGAAGGAGGCTCTAAAGTATTAAAAGCCGGAGATTCCATTTCCATCACTACTTATAACACGGGCTATGCCGGACTTGATAAGGATGAAGACTTCTTTATGGACGGAGGCAGTATGGTCCGTCCTGATTCTAAGGAAAAGGTGGAGGAAAATCTTGCGGGAATCGCAGATACTCTGAAGGATCTGGACAGCGACGTTTATTTTCTTCAGGAGGTAGACCGGGACTCTAAAAGATCCTACTACACAGACGAAATGGTCTATTACGAGGATGCTCTCGATATGAGTGGAATGTTTGCAAGAAATTTTAAGTGCGACTATGTTCCTTATCCTCTGCCTCCTATCGGAAAGGTAGACAGCGGCCTGGTTTCCATGACCTCTTTAAACGTCAGCTCCGCAAACAGGATCTCCCTCCCGGAATCCTTTTCCTGGCCAATAAAGACATGCAATCTGAAACGCTGCATGCTGGAAATGCGTATCCCCGTAGAAGGAACAAAAAAAGAGCTTGTGCTTATCAATTTCCACCTGGAAGCCTACGATAACGGTTCAGGGAAAACTGCCCAGAGCAATATCCTTAAGGAAAAACTTCAGGAAGAATATGAAGCGGGCAATTATGTCATTGCCGGAGGGGATTTCAACCAGACCTTTGAAGATCTTCTGGAAACCTATCCATTGATCGACACGGAAAACTGGGTGCCTCAGGTATTAAACAGGGATAGTTTACCTGAACATTTTTCCTATGCGCTGGACGATACTTATCCTACCTGCCGCTTGTTAAACGCTCCGTATACGGGCAGCTATGATACTTCTCAGGTATACGTGCTGGATGGTTTTATTATCTCAGATAACGTGAAACTCCAGGAAGTAAAAGTATCCGACCAGGATTTCGCTTACTCCGATCACCAGCCTGTAAAAATAAAAGTAACTCTGAAAAAAACAAAACAGAATGCAAAAGAAAATTCATAGTATGAAAAGTAAGAAGACTTTTTCTTTACATCAGGAACATTTTGTGCTATTCTGTATTTGTACAAAACAACTATGTAAGTTAGAAAGGAGTTCCGGATGAATACTGATCAAAAACTTGATTTAATTCTATCAGAAATTACTGGAATCAAAACTGACGTACATAAGATAAAATCCCAGGTCAGCGGGATCGAAGATACAATAGAAGTGATAAAGACAGATATCACAGAATTAAAAGCGGAACAGACTGCCATGAAGCAAGATATCTCCGACATCAAGGCGGAACAGGCGGTCA
>JAUNGB010000163.1 GCA_030524715.1 Eubacteriales bacterium
TATGATATCACAGGTAGCGCTCCTTTTATAGACGCCGATTATTTTCCGCTTACATATTATTGACAGATATGCGGCGGCATACTATCATTACAGTAGTAACTTTTAAACAAACAAATGAGGTACTCAATGTGAATATTTTGTTTTTTTTAACACCGAAAAGCGAAGTAGCATATATTTTTGAGAATGAGACTTTACGTCAGACTGTAGAAAAAATGGAACACCGCAAATTCTCCTGTATTCCGATTCTCAGTCTGGACGGACGGTATACCGGAACTATCTCCGAGGGAGATCTGCTCTGGGGTATGAAACGAATGAACATCACTGATATGAAGCAGGCGGAGAATATTCCCATAATGGCTATACCACGCAGAGCCACCTATAAACCGGTTCACGCCAATTCCAAAATGGAAGATCTTCTGGACCGTGCGATCAACCAGAATTATGTTCCTGTAGTGGATGACCAGGGATTTTTCATCGGCATCATCACCCGCAAGGAAATCATCAAATACTGCTACAAAGAAATGAAAAAAAATGCAGAACAGAAGGAATCCTGACTGCGAAGTTAAAATGTATCAGGATGTATTAGAATGTATTTTTGAAATGCAGAAGGTGTATACCTTCTGCATTTTTAGAATGCCGGGGTTAAAAACCCCGGCATTCTTTTATATTTTTTATGGAGATAAGATAAATTCAAGACACGATTTGTTTCAATCCACTCCCGGTAATTCAAGACTCGCTCACGAATCCTGGTGCGACATACGGAAACGTCCGCGTAGATTGATTACTATCGGAATGGAATGCATCTTACAGAAAGCAATTTTCAAACATCCTCCGGCTTACTCTGCGTCAGCCTCTTCTTCTGCAGTATCTTCTTCTGCCGCATCTTCTGTAGTGTCTTCTTCTGTTGCCTCTTCTGTGTCAGCTTCGCCGTCGGCTGCTTCTTCCTCTACAGCTTCTTCCATGTCTTCTTCTGCGTACTGTGCTGCCAGTTCAGAAATGGTTCCGTCTTCCAGCATCTTATCGATGGCTGTATTGATCTTGTCCAGAAGCTCTGTATTGCCTTTCTGTACGGCGATCGCATATTCTTCAGAAGCAAACGCATCCGGATCTTCCACGATCTTTAAGCCTTCGTTGTCATCTACATACTGTTTAGCGGTAGCGGAATCGATCACAACTACATCGCACTTGCCGTTTACCAGTTCCATGACTGCTTCCGTGCCTTTTTTGAACGCTTCGTAATCATAGCCCATCTCGTTTACGCAGGTTTCGCCTGTATAGCCCTGGATTACACAGATCTTCTTGTCTGCCATATCCTCTGCTTTTTCGATATCGGAATCCTCTTTTACGATCATTACCTGGGTAGCAGTATAGTATGGAGTAGAGAAATCAACCGCTTCCTTTCTCTCGTCCGTTACCGTCATACCTGCGATAACCGCGTCCACCTGGCCATTCTGAAGAGCAACCAGAAGGGAGTCAAATTCCATGCTCTCCATCTTAACTTCCATGTCGTTCTCTTCTGCGATCTGCTTTGCGATGGCCATATCAATACCATCAAACGTATCGATCACGCCCTCAGACGTAATAAATTCAAAAGGCGGGAACTCCGGATTCGTTCCGAAGGTAAGTGTGTCCGCCGCATAAACCGGCGCTGCACAAAGCATTGTTGCGGATACTGCCACTGCCATTACTTTTGTTAATTTTTTCATCATGATATTCTCCTTTTTATATTAATTTGTTTTACAAAACCTTACTCAAAAACAGCTTCGTCCTCTCATTCTTAGGATTGGAGAAGATTTGCTCGGGCGTTCCCTCTTCCATTACCACGCCGTCGTCCATAAACAACACCCTGGACGCCACCTCTCTTGCAAAGCCCATTTCATGTGTTACGATCACCATAGTCATTCCGGATTTTGCCAGATTCTTCATAACCTCCAGAACCTCGCCTACCATCTCCGGATCCAGCGCCGAGGTCGGCTCGTCGAACAGCATGATCTCCGGATCCATGGCAAGCGCCCTGGCGATCGCCACTCGCTGCTTCTGTCCGCCGGAAAGCTGAGCCGGGTATGCGTCTGCTTTTGATTCCAATCCCACCATAGAAAGGAGCTCCATGGCTCTCTTTTTGGCCTCTTCCTTCGTCATCTTTTTAAGAAGGACGGGCGCCAGTGTGATGTTTCCCATAATCGTCAGATGAGGGAAGAGGTTGAAATGCTGAAAAACCATTCCCATTTTCTGTCTTACCCGGTTTACATCCACTTTAGGACCTGTGATAAGCTCGTCGTCCACATAAATTTCTCCCTCTGTCGCCTCTTCCAGAAGATTCAGGCATCGTAAAAAGGTACTTTTTCCGGAACCGGACGGGCCGATCACTACCACAACCTCGCCTTTTTCGATATGCTGGTCGATTCCTTCCAGAACATGGAGAGTGCCAAACTGCTTATGCAAATTTTTTACTTTAATCACGGTTTGTCCCTCCCTTTATCGAATTTCAGATGCCCGAAGCCGATTCTCAATACGATTCAGCGCAAGAGTCAGAATTTTGATCAGTACATAATAGATCACTGCCGTACCGATCAGGGGCATAAACGCTTCAAAGGTTGCGCTCTTAATAAAATCTCCCGCCTTCTGGATATCCATCAGGCCTACATACCCCACGATAGCAGTTTCCTTGATCAGCACGATAAATTCGTTGCAAAGAGCAGGGAAAATATTCTTCACTGCCTGGGGAATGACGATCCGTGTCATGGTCTGGTAGGAACTCAGTCCCAATGACCTTCCCGCCTCTGTCTGCCCCTTGTCTATGGAAAGTATCCCCGCGCGGATGATCTCCGAAACATACGCGCCGGAATTGATTCCAAACGCGATGGCCGCGATGATCCATTTCTCCAGATTTACCGAAGCAAAAATAACAAAATAAATAATCATTAACTGCGTTACGGAAGGCGTACCCCGGATCACATCTGTATAAACTCCGCCGATGAAACGCAGCAGCTTTCTTTTTGAGAGATTGCATAACGCAATCAAAAGCCCGATCAGAATCCCGATCACCACCGCCAGAAGCGATACCTTGACCGTAACGCCGATTCCTTCTAAAAGCAGTTTATAGCGGTCTTCCCTGATAAAACACCGTGTGAAGGTATCCGCAAAATCTGCCGCCCATTGCTGAAACCAGCCCATCTGTCCTCCCCCTTCTTATTAACATGTTTTTCATTATAGCACAACGTTTCTGAAAAAAAAAGCATAATATTCACTATATTTCCCTTAAAATGCATAAAAATTCTATTTGAATGTCACAGTTCCCCAAGGGAACGCATAGCCTCCGGGGTTTTGTTATAATATCATACAGATAAGGTTTGCTGCAATCCTGAAATCTAAGTATAAGTCACAGATTAAACACCAAAAAAACACAGATGAGCCACATTTTCACCATGAAAAAAACACAATAATATAGTACATTTGCATAAAAAAAGAAAAGCAAAGGAGAAAACACTATGGAACAGTTACAAATCACCAAGAGAAAAGCTTCAAATCTTCTTCGTACCCTTTTGAGCATGCTCTGTGTATTTTGCATGTGCATAATGGCGCTTCCGGCAACCGTCAGGGCGGATGAGGGGCTGACGCTCAGTACGGATTATCCGGGAATAACCGTAAAGCCCGGAGATACGGCCAGCTTCAGCCTGTACCTGATTAACGGCGAGGACACGGAGCTCAACGCAGATCTCAGTACCGCTGCACTGCCGGAAGGCTGGGAAGGCTATTTCCGCGGCAGCGACAGTGAAGTAAGCAGCATCCATGTATACGGAAACCAGACGAAAGAGGAAAGTCCTCAGTTGTCCTATTCCCTTTCTGTTCCGGAGGACGCGGAAGAAGGGGATCACCAGGTGGTTTTGAAAGCAGACGCAGGCTCCGCGGGAAATGCAGAACTGAACCTTACGATCCATGTCACAAAGGAAGAATCCGGTCAGGGCAATTTCAGCGCGGAATATCCGGAGCTTCAGGGCGCTACAGGAACCAGCTTCAGTTTTGATACCACACTGGTGAATAACAGTCTGTCCGCACAGTCCTATAGCCTTTCCGCCAATGCGCCGGAGGGCTGGCAGGTAACCTTTACCCCGTCCAGTGAGAGCAGCCAGGTAGCAAGCCTGCCGGTAGAGGCTGGCGCAAGCGAAGGAATCACCGTTGACGTAACGCCTTCTGAAAATGTGGAAAAGGGCGATTATACCATCAACTGTACGGCCGTTTCCGCCAATGAAACGCTGAATCTGGATCTGAAGGTTACGATCACAGGTACATACGGCGTAAATCTGACCACCTCTACAGGAAACCTGAGTACAAGCGCTTATGCAAATGAAGAGACGAAAGTAACGCTGAAAATTGAGAATACAGGAAATGTGGATCTGGCCAATCTTCAGTTGTCCTCATCCGCATCCACAGACTGGAATGTGCGCTTTGATGAAACAACCATTGAAACACTGGAAGCAGGCGCCTCCAAGGAAATTACGGCCTACATACAGCCCAGTGAGGATGCGATCATCGGAGATTATGTAACTTCTATTACAGTCAGCAATGATTATGCGTCGTCCCAGATGGATCTGAGGGTATCGGTAAAGAATCATACTACATGGGGATTGATTGCAGTGGTAATCATCGTGATCCTTGTTGCAGGACTTGGCATGATCATTCGCAAGTACGGGAGAAGATAAGTGTGAATCTGTAACTTGAATTTTGGGCGCACTATCCCCTTGGTGGAAAAA
>JAUNGB010000062.1 GCA_030524715.1 Eubacteriales bacterium
AAATACAACAAAATACTATAAAATACAATATAATAAACTGCATTTCCTGTAACCCTCTTTATCATGCCAATTATACAAAATCCTAAAAACAGTGTCAAGTCCGGAGCATTGAGCTGTTACAATGCCGGAATACGTTGTTACTGTGAACAGCAACATACGTTCTTTGTCACATCCCACCATCCCTGCATATCATAAAGAAACTTACATTTTGGGAGTTTGTAAATGCCATACACCTATGACTATGCAGTC
The DNA here is from genome assembly GCA_030524715.1 of Eubacteriales bacterium. Taxonomy (GTDB): domain Bacteria; phylum Bacillota; class Clostridia; order Lachnospirales; family Lachnospiraceae; genus Blautia_A. The sequence continues at coordinate 250 of JAUNGB010000062.1, forward strand.
ATTGGCGGCGACATGAGGCAGGTCTTCCTTACAGAAAAGCTTGCCATCGACGCAAAACGGGTCTGTTATTTTGCACTCTACGCCGTACCGGATAAACGCTGTTTTTCTGATGGAGCTTTTGTAACTGCCGCATCCTCTTTGGAAGAAGCATTAAGCCTTTCCGCCTGTATCATCGGCCCCATTCCCCTCTGCGGGAAGGATGCCTGTTTCAATCAAACTGTACTGGATGAACATATTTCCGAAGAACGGCTTCTTTCCTGCCTGAAATCCGGCCAGTCCTTTTTTGGAGGATGTATCCCCGCAGAATTCCGATCTGCCGCCGACTTAAAAGGCGTGCGCATTTTTGACCTGCTGGAAAATCCCTCCTTATCTTACTTTAATACAATTGCCACAGCCGAGGGCGCCGTCTGCGAGGCGATCAGACAAAGTCCCCAAAATCTCCGAAAAAGTTTTTGCGCCATACTGGGCTATGGAAAATGCGGCCGCACCCTCTTACAGTATCTGAAGGGAATGGAATGCCGGACATACGTTGCCGCCCGCCGGGAAGAAGCCCGGGCCCAGGCAGGCATCCTTTCCGATTACACAGGAACTCTTGAGGAATTTATTTCACATGCCGGAGAATTCGACTTCATCTTTAACACAATTCCTTCCGCAGTCATATCCCTGGAAACACTGAAAAAAATGAAGCCCTCCGTTACGATCATCGATATCGCCTCAGCGCCGGGAGGCGTAGATTTTGAAGGAGCCCGGCAGCTTGGCCTTACGGCACGGTTATGTCCCGGCCTGCCCGGAAAATATGCTCCTGTCTCATCAGCCGGAGCTATTAAAGAAATAGTTGAAAAAAGTCTTAAGGAGTGATCCAAATGTCATTAAAAAGAAAGCATATCGGAGTGGCCTTTACCGGCTCCTTCTGCACCTATGAAAAAGTTTTCTGTGAACTTGAAAAACTGGTAAACGAAGGCGCCGTCCTGCAGACAATCTTTTCTGACGCCGCCGGAAAAACTGACAGCCGGTTCGGAAAGGCGGACGACTTTATAAAGCGGTCAGAGAAGCTTACCAAAAGCAAGCCCATCATGACTATTGCAGAGGCGGAGCCCATTGGGCCCGGCAGCCTTTTTGATATTCTCGTAATCTTTCCATGCACCGGGAATACCATTGCCAAGCTTGCTAACGGAATCACCGACACACCGGCGCTGATGGCGGCAAAAGCCCATCTTCGGAATAACAAGCCGCTGCTGATCTCCATTTCCACCAATGACGCGCTTGGCATGAACATGAAAAATATCGGCCTTTTGATGAATACGAAAAATATTTATTTCATTCCCTTCGGTCAGGATAATCCAAAAACAAAACCTAATTCCATGGTCGCCCATACGGAGCTTTTGATCCCGTCCCTGGAGGCAGCGCTGGAAGGAAGACAATATCAGCCTGTCATATGCTGAAGGATTGCAAATATAGCAAGATATAGCAAGAAAAGGAGAATTAAACAATGTGCGGAATTGCCGGTTTCTATAACCCTGATGCAGACTATACGGCAGAGGAATCCAAATGGAAGCACATTCTGGAGCATATGAACCATGCACAGAAGCGAAGAGGCCCTGATGATGAAGGAACTTATCTTGCCTCCCGCTGCGGCCTTGCACATGTACGTCTTGAGATCATCGACCTTGTCACCGGACGTCAGCCTATGGTCAGAAAAACAGACGGGCGGGAATGCGCCATTGTCTTTAACGGCGAAATCTACAATATGAACGAGCTTAAAGCAGAGCTTATACAGGAAGGGGTCGTCTTTCACACCACAAGCGATACGGAGGTGATCCTGACAGGATATATGCTCCACGGCAAAGATTATATCAAAAAGCTTAACGGGATTTTTGCGATTGCGCTGTGGGATTCTGCCCTGGGCCTCATTCATCTGTTCCGCGACCGTCTTGGGGTAAAACCATTATTCTATACCATAAAGGACAGGACTCTTGTTTTTTCCTCCGAAATCAAAGGGCTGTTCGCCTATCCGGGCATCGAGCCAGTTCTGGACCGTGACGGACTTTGCGAAATTTTTGCTCTCGGCCCGGCAAAATCTTACGGAAAAGGAGTTTTTAAGGATATTCTTGAGGTTCTGCCGGGACACTGCCTTACCTTTCGCCACGGCGCTGTCAGAACAGAGGCATACTGGAAGCTGGAAAGCCGTCCCCACGAGGATTCCATGGAAAAAACCATCGAAAAGACCGCATGGCTCGTGGAGGATGCGGTCAAAAAACAAATGCTCTCTGATATTCCCATCAGTACCTTTCTCTCCGGCGGTGTGGACAGCAGCCTTGTAACTGCCATCTGTGCAAGGGAACTGAAAAAACAGGGAAAAGTACTGAATACCTTTTCCTTTGACTTTAAGGATAACAGCAAATATTTCCGCTCAAACTCCTTCCAGCCAAGTCAGGACCGCCCTTACGTGGAACAGATGGCCGCCTTTGCGGGTACAAACCATCATTTTCTGGAATGCAGCAATCAGGAGCAGCTAGAATGTCTTTATCAGGCAGTTGATGCCAGAGACTTACCCTGTATGGCCGATGTAGAATCCTCCATGCTGTATTTCTGCTCAAAGGTAACTAACTATAATAAAGTAACCCTGACAGGTGAATGTGCAGACGAAATCTTCGGCGGATATCCATGGTTTCACAGCCCCACGGCCTTCCGGACGGATGCTTTTCCCTGGTCTGCGGACATGGAACCCCGCCAGGTTCTCCTGGATGACAGTATAATCCAGAGCCTTCACATGGAAGAATACGCCCGGGCCGCCTATGAAAAAACCATCCGCGAAACCCCGGTTCTTCCCGGGGATTCTCCCCAGGAAAAAAGAAGAAGAGAAATCGCCTGGCTGAATCTCCGCTGGTTTATGGCAACGCTTCTGGACCGCATGGACCGTACCAGTATGCATAACGGGCTGGAAGCCAGAGTTCCTCTTGCCGACCACCGTATCGTAGAGTATGTATTCAATGTACCATGGCATATGAAATGCCCGGATGGAATCGTAAAAGGGCTTCTCCGTCATGCAGGCGAGGGATTGCTCCCCAAAGAAATTCTCTGGAGGAAAAAAAGCCCCTACCCTAAAACCTACGACCCTGCCTATGAAAAAATGCTTGGGGAACGGTTGAAAGAGGTTCTCCAAAGTCCTTCCGCCCCTGTCCGCACCCTGCTTGACCCGAAGAAGGTACGCGCATTTCTGGACAGTCCTTCCGATTACGGAAAGCCTTGGTACGGGCAGCTTATGGCAGGCCCTCAGATGCTGGCGTATATGCTGCAGGTAAATTACTGGCTGGAAAAATATCGTATCCGGATATTATGATCAGAATACAGCGGCCCGATACCTTTGCAGGTAAAAAATAAGGGGAAAAGGATTCATTCCCTTTCCCCTTGTACCCACCGCTTAGCGCTCTACGCATTTGAAACGTGGGACTTCTTATTTACTTATTCAAAAATGGCTGTGCCACATGCACATTAAAATATTCGATCAATGGTCCCATAAAGAAAGCTGTGATGATCGTTCCGACTCCTACGATCTCCCCAAGAGCTGATAAGGACTGCCCTGACAGAAGGAACAGCACCACGCCCAAAACTACGCAGATCAGGTCAGAAACGATACGGCAAACCTTAAATGACGCAGGATGCCACTTTTCCGTAATGATCAATGATACTGCGTCATAGGTGGAAACTCCCAGATCCGCTGTAAAATAGAATGCAGACGCCAGACACATTGCGACAATCCCGATGATCAGCATCACTGCCCTGCCGACGATTCCCAGTTCCGGAAAAACGTCCAATAAAAATTTATGAGAGAAATCAGCTATGTATCCAAGGAAAAGCAGATTTACCACCGTTGCGATTCCGATCCGATGCCTGTCATTGATCACGCTGAACATCAAAAGACATACATTGGCGATCACATATAAGGTTCCGAAACTGATAGGAAGCACAGCATCCAGACCGCTCATTAACGACTGAAACGGATCCACGCCAAAGGTCGCACGTTTAAAAAAGCCGACGCTGATCCCGCATACCACCACTCCGATGACACTCATTAAAATTCTCTTTGTTTTTTTATCCATTCCCTCTTATCCCTTTCTTTTGAATGCATTTGAAAATTCATTCCCGCAATATGCATCCCCCACTTTGCGGTATACATCTTGCAGAAAGCAATTTTCAAACACGCTCCAGTACATCATTGCGCTAGTGATTACCCTAAGCGATTATCATTAACAATATAATACAAGGAATGAAAAATGTAAATATTCAAAAAAAATTTCTTTTATATTCCCGCCTGCCATCGCCGCAAGCCCAATAGCCGCTACTGAGTTCTCCTTATCTCGTAAAATTTGTTAAAACCTTTTCATTCTCAGGATGTACCAACCCGTTTTCCTTTCCAAGCGCAATACATTCCAATGCCACTCCTTACTCTTTTTATTTTTCTTGTTACAATGCGTTTGTTTAAACCGCTTCTTGTAACCGATTATAATTTACGATAGTAACTATCGGTCAATAATTTATTTATAAAAAATTTGTGAACTGCTGTCATCCTATTAAAACTTCTTTCCTTTATATGCCTCCCCTTTCAGTTACAAAGACAATCTGCTTTGAGTTAATTTCGATCCTTGCCACACTGCCCCTTCCTACTCTGGATCCGACTGCAGCCGCAAGTCATGTCAACCCTTTCCAACTGTAATAATCTGATTTTTTTATCAATTCCTCCCGCATAACCTGTAAGACTTCCATTGCTTCCCACAACCCGGTGACAGGGAACAATAACAGAAATTCCATTATGCCCGACCGCCCCGCCTACGGCTTGAGCAGACATACGCTGCAGCCCTCTTTTAACAGCTATTTGTTTCGCGATTTCGCCATAGGTCACTGTCTGCCCGTATGGGATAGTGCAGAGGATTTCCCACACTTCTTTTTGAAAATCCGTCCCTGTGAAATGAAGCGGAACGGTAAAATCCGGCTCTTTTCCGGCAAAATAAATATCAAGCCAGTCTTTGACCATTTTAAAAAGAGGGATTTCTTTTTCTTCATGTTTTTTATCCAGATAAAGGGCAAAATATTTCTGCCCCTCAAACCATAAGCCTGTTAAGCCAACATCATCTGCGGCTAAAAAAATATTTCCAACAGGAGATTGATAGTGACTGGTATACTGCATATGATTCCACCCCTCATGATTCATCTATACCTCTGTATCTACAATTTTACCATCCGGTCCGGCAAATAGCAATGCAGTTTTTTACATTAAATAAAGTCAATTAAATAGATTATCTGAAGCCATTCCGGATTATTGCAACCTTTTTTATAATAAAACCATGGAATCGATTCTTAGACTAAAACCCTGGAGGTAATAATATGACAGCAAACCATCAACTTAAAAAAATAAATTATATCGCTATTCTTTCCCTATTCCTTTTTTCAGGTGCAGGTTCTTTTATGAATGCAGCGGTACAGACTATGATGGATGCCTGGCCGCAGCTTTCCGGAACAACCGTACGCCTTGTAACCTCTCTGCCCTCGCTTTTTTCGCTTCCGGTCACGCTCCTTATTGGAAAAGCAGCCGGAAAAAAACTCAGTTACCGCTTCTGCGCTATTTTCGGAACAGCACTTATTTTATTTGCAGGAATCGCACCATTTTTCGTTTCTTTTAACTGGATGCTTGTTTTAGTATTTCGTGCATTACTGGGAATTGGCGTGGGCTTTATTGCCATGAGAAATTCACTCATTCTGACATCCGTTCCGCAAGGACAGCAGACTTCCATGATCGGTTATGGTTCCAGTCTGATGAATGCGGGAGCTATGATTGCAGGACCTGTCGCCGGTATTTTGGCCGGGTTGGGCTGGAATTATCCTTTTTTGTTTAACATCTTTGCCGTAATTCCGCTTGTGATTCTGATATTTTATTTGAAAGAACCGGAAAAAGACGCAGTTTCAATTTCTGAGAATCCTTTCTGTGAAAAATCCTCTTACCGAAAAACCGACTGGCGTGTTATTTATTACATTGTCATGCAGTTCATTACAACTGCTGCTTTGTATCCTTTGCTTTCGGGAATGTCTTCCTACATGGCTGCTAATCAAATCGGCTCCGCTTTTATTGCAGGACTGGCAAATTCTGTCTATTGTCTTGCGGGAGTTCTGATCAATCTGTTTTTAAATCCTCTCATCAGGATTCTAAAAACCCGCATCTTAGGAGTAATGTGTTTCATCTTCGCTGCCGGAATGGCACTTATTGTATATCTGCCGTCTATTCCGGCCATCCTGGTTGGCATGGTGCTTGCCGGGCTTTCCTTTAACACTATGATGTCTGTTTTCCAGTTATACAACGGAAAAACAGCAGACAACCGCCTGGCTCCCGTCACATCCACCATTCTTATTGCTTCACTAAGTCTTGGCAATTTTGTTTCTGTTTATTTTATTAACTTCTGTCATACCGTATTTCACAGAAGTACCGATATTGAAAGTACATACTTCGGAAGCATGATCTGCTATCTTATTCTGGCACTGCTGAGTTTTATCATAAAGATTGCGCCAAAGGATGAATATCTTTAAAAAACAAACAGGAGGGAACTTCTAAAATTCCCTCCTGAAATATCCCATCAGACCGGCATCAGTACCGCTATCTATCATTGCCGCTGATGCTGCTTCCTAAATCTTGTGCAGGCTGAATCCATTTTGCCTGAAATTCCGTTTTTTTCATTTTACAATTCCTCCATCATTTCTTTTAATTCTATCATATATTCCGGAATACAAAAACTCTGTGGACAATGTTTTTCACAAGAGCCGCAGCCAACGCAGGCCGACGGCTGTTTCTCTTCCGGCAGACTCTTCAGATTGTTCAGCCTCCATACACCATCCATTTTTGCCGCATTGTAAAATGACAGAAGGTACGGGATATCCAATCCCATCGGGCAGTCCGGACAGCAATAGCGGCATTTGGTACAGGGAACAGATGTATTATTCCGAACAATGGCACAGGCTTTTTCGATAATCTTCTGTTCTTCATCGGAAATATCTGCCTCCTTTGAAATATTTCTGATATTATCGCTCAACTGCGCTTTATCAGACATTCCGCTTAAAATCACCTGTACATTTTTCAGGCTTTTTACCCAACGCATTGCCCAGGAAGCAACGGATTTGTCAGGCGCCGCTCCTTTCAGCACTGCATTTCCTTTTTCTCCAAGATCCGCCAGCATTCCGCCATGTACCGGTTCCATAACCATAACAGGAATATCTGCTTCCTCCAGAATTTCATAGAGCGTTTTCGCATCCTCATATAACCAGTCATAATAATTTAACTGAATTTGTACAAAATCCCAGGAACGTACCTTGAGCATTTTTCGTAATGCGTCAGCGCTTCCATGGAAGGAAAAACCAAAATAGCGGATTTTTCCTTCTTTCTTCATCTGCTCAAAATATGCAATGCATCCATTTTGGAGAATCTCATCCACAAAATAGTCCTGTACTCCGTGGAGCAGATAAAAATCAATATACTCCATCTGCAGCCGTTGTAACTGCTCTGCAAACTGTGCCTTATAATCCGGATTTGCCTGAAGATTATATTTATCTGCCACATAATAACTGTTTCTCGGATATTCAGCAAGCGCTTTTCCTACAAATTCTTCAGATTTGCCATTATGATAAATATAGGCAGTATCGTAATAATTGATGCCCTGCTTCATGGCTTCATCAATAATCGCTTTTGCACGATCATAGTCGATCGGCTGCCCCGGTTCGTCTGCTTTTATTGGGAGCCGCATGTTTCCCATGCCCAATCTGGAAAGTTTGATATCATCCTGAAAACTCTTATACTTCATTTCATGTCCTCCATATTCTTTTAAATTTGAAAGGTATAGCTTCCGCTTCCTACTGTTTCTGTTTTTCTTCCCGGCAGCACGATCTCTGCCGTTGTGTTTGCGGGAATCTCTACGGAAACCACCGTCTTTTCTTTTTCTATCCGCCATGATACAAACGCTTCACCGTAAGGTGTTTCCTCTTTTACCGATGCCCAGCGAAGGCCACAGTCCAACGCCGGTGCAATCCTGATTTTACGGTATCCCGGAGCTGCTGCCTGCAGGCCGCCCATTTCACGGTACATCCACTCTCCCACACAGCCAAACGCATAGTGATTATAGCTGTATGTACTGACGGTTCCATCCTCTCCGATCGCTCCCCAGCTTTCCCACATGGTTGTCGCTCCCTTCTCAACTTCATAGAGCCAGCTTGGGCATTTTGTCTGAAACATCAGCCTGTATGCCACATCACGTTTCCCGTTTTCACACAGAACATCCATCAAAAACGGAATGCTGAGAAAACCTGTGTCAAGACATCCGTTGTTTTTCTCAATCATATCACAGAGATGCCCTACCATAAGCGGCCTGACTTCTTCTGTCACAAGGCCGTTTTTCAGGGCAATAACATAGATTCCCTGAAAATCTGCTTCCATAGTTCCGTCCTCACGGACATATTCCGCAATGAAAGCTGCACGGATCTTTTCATACAGGGATCGGTAATATGCTGCATCCTCCTTCTGTCCGAGAGCTTCTGCCACCTTTACCATGGTTCTGGCACTGAATGCATAATAAGCGGGCGCCACGATCCCCATTGTTTTATATGCAGTCTGCATCATGGCGCTTCCATCCGGATTGCCGAGGACAAGACTTGGAATCAGCCAATCGCCATAATGAAAATCCGTATTCCATAAATAACGGCTTCGTTCTTTTCGCTCTTCACTCCAGTTTTCGTATCCTTTGGGATGGAAATTTGCAGCACGGCGCCGGATATAACCCATCCATTTTTTCATAGCATCATAGTTTTCCTCCAGGATCTGCCTGTCACCGTAAGCCTGGTATACGGCATACGGCACAACAATCACCGCATCACCCCACCCGCAGCTTGTATCCGTATTGGTAGAATGTTTGATAAAAATCTCATAGGCTTTCAGATAAGGAACGATCATGGGAACCGCGCCATCCTCCAACTGGTCTGCACGCACATTTGCCATCCATCCGGTCAGAAACGCATCCGCATTCCGAAGGAAGCAAAGGGTCGGTGAATACGCCATAATGTCTCCTGTCCATCCGGCTTTTTCTCTCTGGGGACAATCTGTGGGAATGGAGATCGTATTGGCCACCTGACTCCACCAGATATTTTTCTGCAGACGGTTGATCCGCTCTTCTGAGGTTTCAAAATGCCCGATATCCTCCATTTCGCTGGAAAGTACGTGAACTTTAAACTGTTCCGGCGTCATATCGCCCGGCCATCCACTGATCCGCACATAACGGAAGCCGTGATACGTGAAATGAGGGCGGTAGGTCTGTCTGCCTTCTTTTGTAATATACACATCCATCTGTTCTTTGTTGCTTCCCAGAATATTGTGAAAATAATTTCCTTCCTCATCCAGAATCTCCGAATGCTCAAACCTAATCGAAATACCGGCTGCTGCTTCCAGTGTAAATTCCAAGTGCCCGGCAACCACCTGCCCCACATCCAGAATCACTTCCCCTTTGGGTGAGCGAAGGATCTCCTTAGGTACAAGACATTTGATCGTGCGCACAGGCGGAGCATACTGCCCGATCAGGTTGTCCATGGAATATTCCGCCTTTTTTACCGGTTTCCACCCGGAATCATCAAAACCCGGACAGCTCCATCCGGCCATTTCCTTCCCTGCATCATACTTTTCTCCAACAAAAAGATCCGAATAGAGAATCGGTCCTGTAGAAGATACGCCCCTCTCTGCGCAAATGGTTTCCACTGTGCCATCTTCATAAGTCAGTTCTGCTTCCAGGAGTAGTCCAAGCTTATCTCCATACTGGCAGGAATCGCCGCTCACACCAACACGTCCTGCCCACCAGCCGTCTCCCAAAATTACGCCAAATACATTTTCTTCGTTTTGAAGCAGTCCGGTCACATCATAGGTCTGATACTGCAAAATTTTATGGTAGGAAGTATTTTCCGGCGCAAACTCACGGCTGTCTACTCTGCATCCGTTTATTTCTAATTGATAAAGCCCATGGGCAGTAACGTATACACGCGCTTTCTTCAAAGCTTTCTTCACCTGAAAAGGGATCCGGATATACTGCGCAGGCTGAAATTCAGCAAAATCCCTCTCTTTTCCTGCGAAACTGTTCTTACCGACAGTCTCAGTGTCCATCGTCTTGCCCTTCCAACTGTTTTCCGTTGGAATCTGCTCCGGTTCCACCCATCCGCCAACAAAGGCCGTTCCAAGCCTCCCTGTTTCAAAGCCGCTCTCCATCTCTGCACGGTTTCCATAATTATCCCATACCTTCAAAAGAATCCGGTAAGAAGTCATAGGCCTTGTTTTCCAGTCCGGTACTGTCACTTCTATACTCTGCCTGGATTCCATTCTTCCCGTATCTGCTTCCAGGATGTCGTCAGAATAAATCCTGATCCGGTAAGCAGTCTGAAAGACGTTTTTTTCGGAACTGACCAGCTTCCAGCCAAATCTCGGAGTTCGGCAGTCAATGCCAAGCGGCGCTTTCTGATGCTCGACCACCAAATCCTTTAATGCTAATTTCAGACTCATAGCTCCTCCTCATCTCCCGGTCGTACCGGGGAATACTAATATCGATCAGCTTCATCTCACTTCTTGTCTTCATTATACAGAGGAATCTTCCAGATTACCATGACCGCCTGTAATCAATTAGATTGACTTTATTCATTGTTTTCTTTATAATTTAATAAAACCATTTTGACCGTTCGAATCTATGGTGTGGAGTACAACAGGCAAAGGATCGATGAGGGTAGAGTATGAATTACGGAATGATCATTGATAAACTGAATCATTATGAAAATGATGAATTGTTTTATAAGGAATATTATAATACGAAAAAGGCAGAATTGCCAGTCGAAGAAATTCTGAAGCGCCACAGGGATGAACAGGAATTGCTGGGATATGTCCTGCATCCTGAGGATCTGGAAGTCAACCATCTTGAAGAAGGGGATCTCTGTATTATGGCGCCCCATGTCACCCATGGCATTGAAGTATTCGACGACAGCGTGATCTTAAATATCCTGATCCGCCACAGCACCTTTATGGACATTTTTATCAATACAATCCGGGATAAAACACAAATTTCCATGTTTTTCCTAAATAATATTTATTCCAAAAAGAAGCTGCCTTATCTTCTGTTTCATACGGATGGCGATCTGACGATCCGGAATTATATCCTGGATATGTATATCGAGCAGAGCAACCTGGATGAATTTTCCGACCGAATCATCTGCAGTATCATGACGATATTTTTCACTCAGCTCATCCGGCTTCACAAAAAAAATCTTGAGATTCCGGAGAGTTATAAGCAAAAAAACGCCTGCGAAAATGATATTTTCAACTATATTGTAAACAACTATGCGGAAACCTCCCTGGAGCAGGTTGCAAAACATTTTCACTTTTCGGTACCCTATTGTTCAAAGCTGATCAAAGATATTGCCGGCTGTACATTCTCTGAGTTTCAGGAAAACATCCGGCTGCAGCAAAGCGAGAATTATTTATTATATACCCAGTTAAGCGTTGCGGATATCAGTGAAAAGATCGGTTTTAAAAATCCGGAAACATTTATCCGAATGTTTAAACGCCACCGAAAAATGACCCCAAGCAAATACAGGAAGGTCAATACAGGAAACGTATGATCCTGCCGCATATCCTGTCTGTCAAGAATCAGATTTCTTTGACAGGCAGGGTTTGTTTTGCGACAGCTTATGCTGATAATCCTTTCTGGTATTTACTATTTTCTCATGGCACAACGCGATCTGTCTTTTTGTCTTATAATAATTACTGTTTCCTTTTTCTTTATGCTCTAAAGCGTGTTTTGTTGTGGCAATCTCAATTCTATGATACACTATGGCTAAGAACTTTGAAACTGCATAGACTATTATAGATAGTACGAATGGAGTGATAATATGGAATTGACAAAGAGCAGACAGGCAGATGCCCTGAACGAGAATGAACATTTCCTGCGCATATTGGATAGAGGAATTGATGATATGGAGGCTGGCAGAGAATTACCACTGGATGACGCTTTCAAAAAAATCACAGAATTGAGAGATGCCAGAAGAAATGCACGAGTATAAAGTTATTTTAACCTGGGAAGCAATTTATGATGTGACCGATATTACAGACTACATTGAAGCCGAGTTTGGGCAGGCCCGAGCTGACCGTTTCCAAGAAGATATTAAAATCCCTGTATTCCCCTATATGTGTTCCAACATGATTGCCTATGCAATCGGAACACGCACAGCCTGTCCCACAGGCTGCACCTCAAAAACAGCAAGCACTGCCTGTGTCCGGACACACAGGCAAAATCCCCTGGCCGTCTGCCCGCCGTTTCAGGTGGATTTCATCAGGGAGGCATCCCTGACCCTCTGTGATTTTATTTTTTCTTTACTTGACCGCCCCTGCCGATTTTGCTACAATTATCCGTGGATACATCTATCCAGACAACCTTGATTATAAGCATTACCATGATTGCAAAAAAAGTTATTGGGATATCCGCAGCCTCAGTGACAAATTATGCCAGAAACATGGCCTCTCCGTTATTGAACCGACTGGAAAACGGGGCATGAAATATAAGGAATGGTCGGCAAATAAAGAGGACAAAGGTTGGAAGATTCAAATACAGAAAGATATCAACCAGACAATCAAATTTTCCTCCACGTATGAGGAATTTCTCGCACTGATGAAGGCAAAAGGGTAGGAAATGAAGAACACTTCTTTTGACGAAAACGGTGGAAAATATATTACTTTCCGGCCATTGGAAAAAACCGACCGGTAAGAGGGAGCGCAAGATCTCTCGGTGCAAATTTTACCAAAGAGAGGATCAAAGAACGGATAGAGAACGAACGCCGCCGGTCTGTCCCCTTTTCAAAATCCGAAAGAAATGTGCGTCAGATTATCGACACCAGTGCTGATCCGAAATTTGCGGAAAGCACCGGACTTTTAAAATGGGCTAACAAGGAAAATCTGAAAATTGCGGCAAAGACATATAGCCTTATGACCGGCAAAAATATCCATAATTTTTCAGAATTAAACGAGAGGATTTCTTCATTCCAGGAACAGTCAAAAGCTGCCAATCAAAGCATCGTTTCGCTGGAACATCAGATGCGGGAATTAGCAGAAACGATCAAATATGCGGAACAATACAAGGAAAACAAATCATATAATGACCGATACGAAAAAGTCAAAGATCAGGACAGATTTCTGCGTAAATATGAATCGCATATCATTCTTTTTGCCGGCGCTGAACGTATGCTGCAGCGCAAAGGAATAGATCCGCAGCATATAAATCTGGCAGCGACTCCGCTAAGAATCGCTGCCTAGATTTGCATTGAACCGATACCCAACGCCCCACACCGTTTGTATGTAAATCGGCTTTTCTGGATTATCCTCAATCTTCTTTCGGATATGGCTGATGTGGCTCATGACGATATTGTAATCGCCGGAATACGGTTCATCCCAAAGAAGATCGTAGATAATCTCTTTTGTGAATATCCTTCCTGGACTGCGTGCCAGAAGATAAAGAATTTCAAACTGCGTGAACGTCAATCCGGCTTCTTTTCCCCGGTGATATACTTCTCTTGTTCCGGGATAGATAGCTAAATCACGAAAATATAATATTTTCTCTGCCGTCTGCTCCATATACTCAAAATTTTCTTTATTCATCAACGCTGACACAACTTTATCCGCCACTTCTTCTTCGCTGTCTGCAAAGGTAATCACAAGCACTTTTCCTATAGTATCACCTCCACTATTCCATAAATTGATCCCCCACAAATATATGCTTCATTAATTCTTTTTCACTAACCGCCGATTACTTCTCCTGACCGCTTTTGAAAGATAATAACCAATCCATATAAACAAACACATAACCGCCAGATAATCGAGGAAGAAAAAGAAAATAGGTTCTTCCAAATTGTAGAAAACAAATTCTATTTGCAGGAACATATAGCTTCCGATTTCCCGGTTATAAAAAGCGTAGATTCCATATCCGGCAATGCCAAGTCCCACAATCCGCATGATCCATACCTGAACGTCAGATAACTCGCCAAACGCTTTTTTTACCATTCCAAGAATCCCTGCCCAATGAAAACCCAGGTGCAGCGCCATCAGGATAAAGCCCCAGTATGCCGAGAGCATATGCAGGTTTTGAGCAAATCTGTACCCACTTCTGTGCGGCAGGAAATCAAAGACTTCGCGCGAAATCCAAATGCCGCTGATCATGGAACCAGCCATTGTGAGAAAAATGAGAAAAACCAATGCCGTCTGAACCACCCTGTACAGCGTGTATTTCCCTTTGTATGTATTTTTCAGCCACTTCCTGTTAAGTATATGATGGATTACAAACAGGACAAACATAGCCATTCCAATCCATTCATGCGCCTCCCGTCCGACCAATTCAAAGGCCATAAGGAGCATCAGAAGGACGACCATTCCAAGATTGACCGCCATCCGAATCATTGGTTTTGTTCTCATGTTCTCTTTCCCTCCTGACGCTTAATTCATCTGTTTTTCCCAAAAGGCTACCGCATCGTCCATCCAGCCCTCTGCCGGTGTATCTTCTCCATATCCCCAACCGTGATTCAAATCCGGGTAAACATGAAATTCCGTATCAATTCCGGCTGCACTGAGGTTATCAATTCTTTGCTTCATGGAATCCGGGTTGGACATGGTATCATTTTCTCCGATGCAGGCAAAGGTTGCTGGTTCGTTGCCGGTGTAGTCCTGATAAGCCGTATACTGCATAATAATCGCCGCCGCTGCCGGAAGATCGTCGCCGCCAAATTCCGCAGTCCCATAGGAGCTGATCCGGGCAACCATCTGCGCTCCTGCGGAACCGCCCCACAGCGAATAGTTCTCCGTGCTGACCTGCAATTCTTCCGCATTTTCAAAGATAAAGGAAATCGCTCTTGCCAAATCCTCCGTTGCCACACTCAAGCCTCCGGTACGATACTGCAAAACAAACGCATTATAGCCTCTTTCATTCAAATCCAGTGCGTGAGGGAATGCCGCATGAAGGGATGCCACATAGGAGAATCCGCCTCCGGCATTGACTACAGCGAATGGCGCGTCTGCATCCCCCCGGAAGAAAAACAGCCCGGTATCTTCCTTTCTCGGATCATCCGCCTTTTCCTCATCCGAATAAATGTCGTAAAAAGTCAGGGTTCCGCTTTCTGCCATATCGCTCATGGCATTTAACGTGTTTACCGATGTTGTGACATTCACATTATTGTGCAGCGGAAACATCTCCGCCATATCACTGATCTTCATATCCCCGTCCGGCGTTTCTGTTGGAAACAGGAATCGTCCATATCCCTCAAATACCGGATCATTCATCACATCCGCAATAAGGGTGTCTGCGTCAAATACCGTTTCTCCATTTTCCTGCAGCGGTGTCTGCGCCTCCTGTACGGCCTCCGTTTCCTGCTGTATGGCAATTTCTGTGGTATTGTCTTCGTCTGTCTGCGCCGCACAGCCGACCATTCCCATGCCGAGGGACAGGCAAAGCATCAAAGTAATCAAACGCTTCATCGTATCATTCCTCCTGAAAGTTTTCTGCCCCGTCAGGTGCAGTTTTTATTTACACCCTTATTATAAGAGAAGCGGTTTTCTAACAGAAGTCTCGCTTTTTTATCAAATATAAACCTGCGGTTATTACTGGAATATCGCGATAAGATGGCAGAAAAAGCCCTGCCTTCTAAGTGAAAGCAGAGCTTTTTCCTGCCAGTTTTTTATCTTGCCGCACTTGCCAGACGTTCCACCAGCGCCGGATCGTAGTGTGAAAAGAACACGCTTTTTTCTTCGTCCAGAGCAGAGATTTTGGCCATATCCGCCTCGTCCAACTGAAAATCAAACACCCGGAAATTTTCTTCCATCCGTTCCCGGTGTACGGATTTCGGGATCACAACAATCCCATTTTGTATCAGATAGCGGAGCGCCACCTGCGCCGCCGACTTGCGGTATTTTCCCCCGATTTCCAACAGCACCGGATTGGAAAAGAAGTCTTTCTTTCCCTCTGCGAAGGGCGCCCATGCCTCCTGCTGCACATGGTATTTATCCATATAGCTTTTTGCCGCTTTCTGCTGATGGAATACATGGGTTTCCACCTGATTGACTGCCGGGGGAATCTCCGCAAACTGGCACAGGTCAACCAGTCTGTCCGGGTAAAAATTCGATACGCCGATGGCACGAATCCAGCCCTCGTTATAGGCTTCCTCCATCGCCCGGTAAGCGCCGTAATAATCCCCAAAGGGCTGGTGAATCAGCATCAGGTCAATGTAGCCTGTCTGTAGTCTGCTCAGGGATTCTTCCATTGCCTGCCTTGCCTTTTCATATCCGGCATTGCTGATCCAGATTTTCGTTGTCAAAAACAGTTTCTCACGGGGAACACCGCACATATTTATGGCATTTCCCACCGCTTCTTCGTTTCCATAGACCTGCGCTGTATCAATCAGGCGATAGCCGGAGGCAATGGCGTCCAATACACATCGCTGTGTTTCTGCGGGGTCAATCTGATACACGCCATATCCAAGTACCGGCATTTTGATATTGTTATTCAGCGTTACATATTCCATGTTCATCCCTCCGTTTCTGCTTCAGGCATGGAGTCCGTACTGATAAGCCTCCTCCATTGCCGGACTGGATTTAATATCGCCCGGATTCAAAGCGTTTGCACCATAAATTTCGCCCATGATCTTTGAGCCGCGCAGGGCAAAGGTACAGCCCCGCATACTTTCCATCGTGCTTTCAATGGCCCGCTTAGAATCGGCAGCCGTGGCAATGAAGTAAAATTCCTTATTGATAAGCGTCGGATTTCCCGCAAACATCCGGTCGATCATCGTTTTTAACTGTGCGCACATACAGGATTTATAGACCGGCGTTGCCAGAACAAGCACATCCGCCTTGTGCATTTTTTCCAGAATCCAGTTCATGTCATCCTTCTGCCAGCATTTCCCGCCGTTTTTCCGGCAGGCTTCACAGGCGATGCAGTAGCCGATCTTACAGTCTTTCAGCAGGATTTTTTCTGTATGATGACCGCTTTTAAGTGCGCCCTCGATAAAGCGGTCGCACAGCAGTTCTGAATTGCTCCCCTTTCTGGGGCTGCTTGAAATTACAAGAATCGTTTTGCTCATTCTAAAACCTCCTTACTCCAGACACATCCTGAAAATTTCCTCGATGTCTTTCTGTTTCAATGGCTTAAAACCCGGAAGCACATCCCCGCCGCAGGATTTTTTCGCCATAATGGAAAAGTTCTTATCATCGATGCCGATCTCCTGAAAGCTGCGCTTCAACCCAAGCGTATCAAACAGAAAACCGGACAGGGCTTCAATGCTCTTGCGGGCAATCATCATCGGCTCCAAAGTCGGATCAATACCGAACACATTGACGCCAAACTGCACATACTTCGACACCGTGGTTTCGTCCAGACAATATTCCATCCAGCGGGGTGTCAGGATTGCCAGCCCAAGCCCGTGGGTAATGTCATAGAACGCGGAAAGCTCATGCTCCATCGGGTGACAGCTCCATGCCTGCCGCTTGCCTCCGGTTGCAAAACCATTGATTGCCCAGGAGGACGCCCACATAAGATTTGCCCTTGCCTCATAATTATCCGGCTGCTCCATCGCAATGGGCGCATATTTGATAACCGTTTTCATCAGCCCTTCCATAAAGCAGTCCAGCATATACAGGTCAGGCTCCATGTTGAAATACTGTTCCATCACATGGCTCAAAATGTCCGCCGAACCGCAGGCAGTCTGATAACGGCTTACAGAATACGTTGCGGTAGGATCGAGGAAGGAAGCCTTTGGAAGCAAAGTAGGGGAAACGATACGCCCTAATTTATCATTGGTTTCCGGGTTGGTAATGACGCCGCCGCCATCCATTTCCGAACCGGTTGCCGCAATCGTCAGCACAGAGATTACCGGGAGCGCCTTTTCCACCGGAATGGTCTGATCCTTCAGGAAATCCCACGGGTCACGCTCGGTACAGGCTCCAGCAGCCATCCACTTCGTCGCATCCAGCGTAGAACCGCCGCCAACCGCCAGAAGGACGTCAATCTGCTTTTCTTTGCAGAGAGCAGCGCCTTTACGCACTGTGGCAATCCTCGGATTCGGGTCAATCCCGGACAGTTCCTCCCATTCCAGACCGGATTTCTTCATCTCCGCGGTTACCGCGTCATAAAGCCCGTTCTTTTTGATGGAACCGCCGCCATAGGTCAGGAGCACCCGCTTTCCGTATTTGCTCAGTTCCTCTCCCAGATGGCAGAGCTGATTTTCTCCAAAATACACCTTTACAGGGATGTCATATACAAAATTATTCATGTTCATTTCCTTCCTTTCGATTTTTCGGTATGTATGTTAAACGGATTCCGTCGCCTTTCAGCTTTTGTATCGCTTTAAGAGAAAAGGCGACGGTTATATCCCACATTGCATAGTTTGAACGGTCAAATACGGTGGCCGTATCCGTTCTTCCGTCGCTTAACGGGCAGATAACAAGGCTCAATTCGTCAATACAGCCTTCCTGCAGGAAAGACCAGTTGACAACACCACCGCCGGAAATAATCAGAACATCTATTCCAAAGAATTTTTTCAAACCTTTTAGCAGTGTCCCGACCTCTAACTGATCTGCCCCGGCAAACAGATAAGAGATTTTTTGCTTCTGAAGAAACTCCAAATAAGCATCTGATACGCTTTCTGTCAGAACGGATATGATATGGGATTTCGGCTGCCCGGAACGCTCCACCTGATTGGTGTTCCATTTCAGACGCCCTTCCGCATCTACCACCACCGTAAATCTCTCTGCGCTCCTGTCCGCCACATAGGGTTCCCGTGGAATACGCCGGGTTGTTTCTTTCGGCAGGCGGATATATCCGTCTGCGTACAACTCCGCCTCCGTAACTGCACCGCATAAAATTGCGTCTGCGTCATATTCTCTGCGAAGCTCATGGGATGCCTGCCGTACAGGTATCAATTCCTCCGCCCGAAAATAAGAACCGTCGATTTTCCCGTCAATGGAACTAAGCATATGGCAAATAACATAGGGGCGGGTTTTGTACAGCTTCATTTCCTATGCGCCTCCTTCCTGCTTGGATTCGTCCGGCAAAACGGTGCCGTCAAATACTACGAGTTCCATCCGATCCAGCGCTTCATCAATAGCTTTTACTTCCTGGGGAAGAAGATGAAGGTCTACGGCCCCGGCATTTTCCCGAATCCGCTCTGCGCTTCTGGAACCGGGAATCGGAACAATGTACGGCTTTTTTGCCAGCATCCACGCCAGAGAAATCTGCGCTGGCGTAGCTTCTTTTTCAGAAGCATATTTCCGCACCAGTTCCGTCAGTTCTTCATTTTCTTTATATCCCTTCGGCTTAAACTGGGGCATTATGCTCCGGTAATCCTCCGGGTCTGTAAATGTCTGATTTTGATAGGCGTCCGTCAGGAAACCATTTGCCAGCGGGCTAAATGCCACAAATCCAATGTTCAATTCTTCCAGAACCGGGAACAGCTTTTCATTCCATCTCGCCATCAGGGAATAACGGTTCTGAATGGCTGTAACCGGGCAGATTGCATGGGCTTTCCGCAGGTTTGTTTCATCCACCTCCGAAATTCCCCACCGAAGGATTTTTCCTTCTTTTATAAAATCCGCCATCAGACCGGCGACTTCTTCCTCCGGTACGGCGGGATCGACACGGTGCTGGTAGTACAGATCAATATGGTCTACGCCCAACCGTTTCAAGCTGCCTTCCAATGATTTTCGGATTGTCTCCGGTCTGGAATCCAGAACACGCTTTCCATCCGAAGTAATCGTAATGCCGCATTTTGTTGCAATCTGCACATGGTTCCGATAAGGAGCCAGCGCTTTTCCTACCAGTTCCTCATTCCACAGTTTTCTGCCATCAGGGTCAAACCCAATATACCGCTCCGCCGTATCGAAAAATGTATAGCCTATTTCCACAGATTCCGCCAGTGTTTTTTGTGCTTCTTTCAGATCAGAAGGTGCGCCATAGGCATGGGTAAATCCCATACAGCCAAGCCCAATAGCAGATACCCTCAAATCCTTTCCAAGTATTCGTTCCTGCATTGTACTTCCTTTCCGACAATATCGAGTTTGTCAATGTTACTGCTGGCTGTTCAGCCACTCCGTCAATTCCGCCCTGACTTCATCGTTGCCCGTGCTTGCGTTAATCGTAAAGCCCTCGGCAATCTCTGCATCCGGCGCAAGCTCATCCATCTCCTGTAAGATAGAACCGAAACCGCTGCCGAGATGGATTCCAAACGGAATAATGGTCTTGCCCGACAGGTCGTTCTCATTCAGGAAGGAAGCAATGGGGCGGGGCATCGAACCCGACCATACGGGTGTGCCGATATAAATCACATCATAATCAGCCAGATTTTCTACCGTGGACTGTAATTCCGGGAAAGAAGCGTCGTCCAGTTCTTCGTAGGCACGTTCCCTCATAACGTCATATTCCGGGTCA
The DNA here is from genome assembly GCA_030524715.1 of Eubacteriales bacterium. Taxonomy (GTDB): domain Bacteria; phylum Bacillota; class Clostridia; order Lachnospirales; family Lachnospiraceae; genus Blautia_A. Next base: position 20,763 of record JAUNGB010000062.1, read on the forward strand.
TAAGGTTCGCTGACGAGAATCTGGAATACATCTGCGCCGGTCTGTTCCTGAATGACCTGCGCCATAACCTGCAGATTTCCGCTTTCATTATCTGTATCACGATTCAGACTGGCAGAGGAAATAGCGTCCACACTCATACCGCTGGTATCGCCAATATTTTCACTGTAAGCAAAATAAGCAACCAGTGTTTTTCCTCCTGCCGCTGTCTGTCCGGCATCTGCGCTTTCTGTTTCTTGTTCTGCCGGTGCGGTTTCTTCCTGTGTGGTTTCTTCCGTTGCCGATTCTGCCTGCGTAGTCGGCTCCGTAGTATCATCTGCTTTCGGTGTGTTTCCGCAGGCGCTAAGGCTGGCGATCAGGCAGCAGGTCAAAAGCATTAAAATTGTTTTTTTCATCGTCTGATGTCTCCCTTCTTCATTGTGCTTGATTATTTGCGGATATGATTTTCTCACCCATTGTTTAATCGTGAATCTTCAATCCGTTCAACCGTCTTACCGTGTCAGCAGAATAGTGGTCTAATACCAAACTTTCTCCCTGATCCAGCTTGCTGATTTGCTCCATATCTTCTGCACTCAAAGCGAAGTTCCATACATCCATATTTTCAACCATGCGCTCTTTGTGGGTACTCTTAGGGATAACGGCAACGCCTCTTTGAATGTTCCAGCGAAGGACAACCTGCGCAACGGTTTTTCCATATTTATCCGCAATCGCTTTCAGCTCAGGATTCTCAAAAATTCCGCCCGCTCCCTGTGCCAGAGGACGCCATGCTTCCGGCTGCACACCGTAGGTTTTCATATTGTCAATCGCTGCCGTCTGCGGAAAGAACGGATGAAGCTCTACCTGATCCACCGCCGGAATTACCTGTGCGTTCAGGCAGAGGTCGGTCAGACGATCCGGGTAGAAATTGCAGACGCCAATCGCGCGGATTTTTCCGTCCTTGTACAATTCCTCCATCGCTCTCCACGAACCGTAATAGTCTCCGAAAGGCTGATGGATCAGATACAGGTCGAGATAATCCAGCCCCAATTTATCAAGGGACGTCTGAAACGCCTGCTTCGTGCTTTCGTATCCGGCGTCCTGTATCCACAGCTTTGTCGTGATAAATAATTCTTCCCGGCGGATGCCGCTTTTCCTGATTGCCGCGCCTACCGCTTCTTCATTTGCATAAGCAGACGCTGTATCAATCATCCGATAACCGGCCTCCAAAGCATTTGCCACCGCCTGCTCGCACTCCGCAGCATCGGTAATCTGAAAAACACCAAAGCCCATCTGGGGCATTTTTACGCCATTATTTAAAGTCACATATTCCATTTCAATACCTCCGTGTATCGCTTGTTTTTGTTTACGCTCTTATTATACAAAAAGCGGAACCTCCTCAGAAGTCCCGCTTTTTTATCAGGTATAAACCCTCGGTTATTACTGTTTTTGAATGACCTGCTCGATTGCGTCCAGAAATTTCAGCACATTTTCAGACGGTTCCTGTGCGTGAAGAATACCAAAGGGAATTGTATAATCCCACTGCACCGGAATGACCTTCAAGAGCGGATGCACATCCTTCCATCGGTCTATCGTCATGATCAGATGATTGTTCAATTCACACTGGTTATATGCCTCTGTGCCATAAAAATCAAAAGTTTCAATATGGATTCCCGGATATTCGCTTATAAGATGATCCCGCACAATGTCAATATAAGAGTTCCAGTTCCGCCGGATCAGCATAAGGGTTTCCCCGTCTAAATCCTCCATTGTCAAAATTTCTTTCCCTGCCAGCCGGTGGCGCACCGGAACAGCAATACGAAGCGGCTCATCTGATAGAAATGTCGCCGCACAGCCCCGCTCCTCCAAATAGTCATCGTCCAAAACTCCAACCACCAAATCAATGTTTCGTCCGAACGCCCTCTGAATCTCCTTTGCGTTTTCCGGCGTATTTTCAAAGGGAACCAGTTGGAATTTCATATCCGGCAGGTATGGATGAATCTGAGGCCACAGGTCAATCAAAAATTGCCCCGGTGTCATAGGCGATGTGCCGATTTTCAGAATATGGTCGTTCTTTTCCGCCGCCGTTTTTGCCCGTTCTACCGAGCCTTTGAAATATTGGAGAAGATATGTAGCGTCCTTGTAAAAAGATTTTCCGGCATCTGTCAATACCAGCCCGCGATGCGTACGGATAAACAATGACACTTCAAGTTCTGCTTCTACGGCATTGATCTGCTTGATAACTGCCGGAGGGGAAATATATAGATCTTCGGCGGCTTTATTAAAGCTCCCCATATCTGCCACATGAATAAATGTCTCAAGCTGTAAATTATTCAAGACAGTCACCATCCTTTTTTCTGCATTTCATTTCCTGTCTTGCTCTCCGCGTCCTGTTGTCCACGGGTTTTTGCGCATCTTTAGGAATCATCCATATATGTCCAAAGCGTGTTACGCCTGAAAGCCTGTTTTCCTCACACAGTTTTTGAACTCGCCGCTCTGATAAATCCCATTTTTTTGCGGTATCCCTCACTGAAATATAATCCAACATAGCGCACGCCTCCTTTATCCTGATCCTATTATATGCGGAGAAACGAATAAAAACAAGTTAGTTATACCGAAAGTCAGATTATCCCGAATACTTCAAAGAAAGCCAGTAACAAAGGCATTTTTTAACGAAATATTCGGGATAACTTTTTGCTGGTTTGCTTTCCAAACCTGTTTTTCATTCCTATTCTATTAGATGTCTCTAATGCTGGTACGACAGTCCAAGACAATACGGGCATATCTTTGATCGTTCTCGACATGCTTTTAATGTCATGTTGGATCACAGGGACATTAAAAGCCGTTTATTTTCAACAGTATGAAATCAAATTTTTAGAACAAAGCAGTTTCTTATCATTACGCCAATTTCAGGATTGCATTCAATATACGCCTTGCGCAGACCTGAAGGTTTGCTCTTGTAAGCCTGTATGGATGGTCTGCGTTTGAAAGTGCATTCATAATATCTTCTTTATCTGTCGGTATTCCCGGCATTGTAAGATCATTTCCTGCTTTTATATTCCCTGCAGCCGACGCACATGGCCATTTCTCTCCTCTGGATCCCATACCGCCGGTTACCAGCCAGTCCGTCATCACAACTCCCTCATATCCCCATTCGTCACGAAGCACATCAGTCAGGATATCTCTACAGTTGCAGGCATGTTCTCCGTTTATCAGATTATAAGAAGACATAATAAAGTGCGGCGATTCCTTCTTTACACAGATTTCGAATCCTTTCAGATAAATTTCACGCATTGCCCGTTCGCTGACATTACTGTTGGAAAAGAAACGGTTGGTCTCCTGATTATTGCAGGCGTAATGCTTGATCGTCACTGCACTGTTTGCATGCTTCTGTACACCTTTTGTCATAGCTGCAGCCATCATGCCGCTAAGAAGCGGATCTTCGGAGAAATATTCAAAGTTACGTCCACACAGCGGAGAACGCTGGATATTCAGTGCCGGCGCCAGCCAGATATGAATGCCGAACCGCTCCATTTCATTTCCTGCCAGGTCTCCACACGATTCAGCGAGCTGGTCATTCCAACTCTGGGCAATGGCTGTTCCGATTGGAATCGCTGTGCAATAATGATAATAAACCTGTTTTTCATCCTGTTCTTTTTCACTATCCGCGCCTGCCATAGCTGCCAGTTCTTCCGCTGAATATACCAGGAACATATCCCCACCTGCCGGCGGACCGCCTTTTGTCTCATTACCTTCCAGAACATACTGTGGGCTTATACGGATTCCTGCAGGGCCATCCGCCATCACAAGCGACGGAAGTCCCGTCTCCTGTAATCTTGAAGTAGTCTCTCCTGCCGCTCCTGCCACCGTTTTAGAAGCATTTCCGATCACTTCAAGAATATCTCCTGCATCTTTATATGCTCCAATGCAGAGATACGCCAGCTGTTCATCATCAAGTCCTGCTATAAAATCCTCTACTGTCTTTTCTTTTGCTGTGACCTGAGCCCAGTTTACAGTTTCTCCCTGTGGTATTTCTTCCGGTTCCTCACTGTATACATTTGCCACACAGGCGATATCTGCCGGATTAATTTCTATTACATGGAGTCCCGCTCTTTCTGAAAGTTCCTCTTCCCCACATTCGAATATCTGCTGAGGTTTCAGATCTTCAAATTTAGCTGTGCTGATCTTTTTCACGGTTTCTACAACCACTTCTTCTTTCAGCGATATACCGCCTGCGAGCTGTGTAACCTGAGAAGAGTTTCCAACACGGACATAATAAACGCCTGCATCCAGAATCCAGGATTCTCTTTCCGGATGATAGGAACTCATAGCGGCAACCGGAAATGTAATCGTAACTGTTTGAGTCTCACCGGCAGCCAGTTCTTCCGTTTTTGCGTATCCTGCAAGTTCTTTGCAGGGTTTGTCAATTCCATTCCGGGGTGCACAGTAATACACCTGCACTACTTCTTTCCCCGCTGATGTTCCTATATTTGTCACAGCAGCCTTTACAGAAATATTCCCGTCTTTGTAAGCGACATCCTCCACTTCTGTCTGGAATGTAGTATAACCAATCCCGTATCCGAAGGGGTAGGTATTCTTTACACTAAAGGTATCAAAGTAACGATATCCTACATAAATTCCTTCTTTATAATCCGTATCATTGGGGTCACCGAATCCTTCTGTAGAAGCATAATTATTTATGGGAGCCCAGGTCATTGCAAGTTTCCCGGATGGATAGGCTTTTCCGGTAAGAACATCTGCCAGTGCATCTCCAACAGGCGTGCCGGGCTGACTCATGAGAAGAATTGCAGAAACCTGCTCTTTCACCGGTTCCAAGTCAACCATACCACCCACATTCAGCACCAGTACGAACCGCTCATATTTTTCATTCAGAGTTAAAATGTCCCGCACTTCTGTCGGCGTGAGTTTGATATCACCTTCTTTTGCCAACCTGTCCGCACCTTCTCCGGAAATCCTTGCCAGTACATAAACAGCCGTATCTCCTTCGCCTTCCAGCGGAAGCTGGTAATCTGGCTCCGGTGCGGTTTTCCCCATGGCAAACATCAGCGGATTTACGTCCAATGCATCCGCCTGCCTTCGCAGTTCCGCAAAATAGGCTCTCTTTGATTCCGCCAGGATTCTGTCATACGCGTCCAGCCATTCTTTTGTCGTAATCTCAAAGCCGGCATTCTCAAGTCCTTCCTCTACATTTACAAAATGGCGGACATTTACATCCCCGGAACCTGTTCCGCCTTTGATGGTTCTTCTTGCACCATTTCCATAAAGGGCCAGCCTGCCGCCCGGTCTGATCGGTAATACCTCATCATTTTTCAGCAGTACCATACATTCCGGTGCCATTCTCCGCACCTTTTCTATATGTTCTGTTTCAAACGTCTGTATTTCCGGAGATGTAATTCTCAGTTTTTCCATAGGGATCACCTTCTTTCTCCATTAATTTCCATTTGCCTGCCTGCGCACTTCCAATTCTTCACGAATCTGGGGAAGCTTTTTGTCGAGATCATAAAATGAAGCTGTAACCGCCATTACGATGCACAGGATAGCCGGTATATATGTAACAAGTGCCATGATCATGGACATTGCGCTGCCCGGCTGCACATCCAGGCTTCCATCGTAGTGTGCCATCTCCAACAAAACCCCAATAAGCCCGGCGCCAATGGCAGTCCCTAATTTGCTTGCGATACCTGTGAGGCAGCTTATGGTTCCCTGTGTACGTCTACCGAACTTCCACTCTCCGTAATCCATTGCATCGATCATGATAGAGTTTGCTATAAACCATGCCGGATAAAATCCCAGATTTGACAGCATACAGGAAACAAATGCAAGCGGCACACTGGAAGGACTGATCATTTTGATCATATAACCTGCCGCACCAATAATCGCAAAAACCTTTATCACATTTACAGTACCGAACTTTTTAGAAAGCACCGGCATGATCATCATGATGAAGATTACAAGAAGAACGGACAGCGAAATAATCGACAGTACCCCGATATCATTCATAAAGTAAATACAGTAATAGTTCATATTTGATATATTGCTGCAAATATTTGATATCAGCAATATAATGCTGAATAAAATCGCATATTTGTTTTTTACCAGCAGTATCAGATCTTCTTTTAAATTTGTTTTTTCCCCTTCGTTTCTCTTAGGAGCGCGGATTTCTTTAATAAATATGAACCGCAGCATACCTATGATTGTAAAAGGCACAACAAGCATCAATGCGATAATTCTCCAACCTTCTTTTGTCGTTCCGTATGTTGCGATCAGCTGCGGTGTAGCCACCGCTGCGATCAAACTAAAAATAAGAGAGACTACAGAACTAAATGATACGATATCTACACCTTTTCTCGTGTCATCAATTGCATTAGAAAGATATGGTGCCTCATTACATGTAATCAACGTGCTGAATACTGAATTAATAATGGTATACATTACAAACAGATAAATCAGGCTTTGTGTCTCTCCCACATTCGGCGCACTGAAAATCAGAATGACAGCAACACCATAGCCGATAATTGCGAGATCATAGGGCCTTGCCTGTCCTAATTTCGTATGTGTACGGTCAATAATGGCTCCTGCTACAAAGTCCGTAAAACCGTCAAAAATTTTTGAAATCATAAATGCGACACCAACAATACCCGGTGACAGTTGCATATAATCGGTAGCATATAAAGTAACATATCCCATCAACGCAGACATTACACATACAAATACTGTTTTTGTTGAGAATAATAATTTAAATCCTAAACCTGTTTTTTTCTGATTCATTTTTCATTCCTTTCCGACATCTTTTTGAAAAGATCTCTTTCATCCTTTTATAGCATCCATTTTCATTCCTTTTGACTTTTATGCAGGAATACTCATCTACTCGCACATAATCGTACACCTCCAGTCAATCCGGTCTTGCCTGTCGGTTCCGTTATCCCAAGCAGGGCAGTATAAGGATTTGCTTTTTCATGCTCCCAGCATTGTCTCTGCAGGGTAGTTGCGACTTCGACTGTAAGTTTATTCTCACCTTCTGTCAGACAACCAGTGAGATTATACAGATACGGCGGAGCAATCTGTATCCCAAGGCTTTTTCCGTTTATAAAGACCTCAACGCCCTCATCTGCATCTTCGATCTCCAGATAGATTTTGTCTTGTTTGTTTGCCGTAAACTTCGTCTCGTATCTTACAAATCCTGAAAACGAAGGCTTTTCTTCTGCCAGTCTGTCAGGAAGTGTAATTTCTTTTCTGTCTGTAAAACCAGGATATTCCGAGCTTTCGCAGACACTTCGGAACCACGCTCCGGTTGTGATTTCTTCCCCGTTTCTGCTCGCCTGATCTGAAAATAGACAAGGAGCCTCACCGAAAACGATAATCAAACTTTTCAACGGTTCCACTGCAATCTTTATATCTACATAATCATCAGTATATGTAGCCTCAACCAAACCGATACAGTTGTCCCATGCATCATACTGATAACATTTTCCATCATTAGGGACATGCAGAATTCCTTCATACGTCTCGGTTCCCTCATTCACAAGGTAATACAGTTTCTGACCATTCTCGTATGTAAGCACTCGGATATAAGGATTTCCCGGCCAAATTTCTGCCTGCTGATCTATCTCCTGCTTTACCTGACCCGTAATATTATCCAGCGATACAATTCTTGCCTGTTCCAGATCGTTCATCGGATTTCCCATGCCATCACAGCATGCTTTCGGAAGACTGTTTATAAAATACACCGGAAATTCTTTTGCCAGGAGCGCTTTTGCAGCATACACAGTTTCTCTTGGTATTCTTTCAGCTTCAGGTATAATCAGAACCTGATATTTTCTCCCGTTTATGGACAGACCTTTGGACAAATCAGTATGATATTCCTTCTCTTTTGCAAACACATCATTGGGGATGATGTCATAAGCAATCTGCGCCTCCGCAAGTTTCCTGGCGGGTTTCTGGAAAAGCATGGAATCTCCGGTCCACTCTGATTCGGCATGGTAGAGGATTGCGGCTTCCGCCAGTCTTTTCCCATCGCTGATCAAGGTACAGATCCGATTCATATATTTCATCAGGCATCCAAAATGACGGTACTGAGGATTATGTCCATGCGCATAGAAGTGCGGCGGGCAATCCGGATCCGGAAACGGTGCTGCGCTAAAGGCATGAGGGACATAATGATTGATTCCCCGTACCATAAAATGATCCGCCAGATATTTTTCCAGCTTTACCCCTTCTTTCCAGCCGTAATTACCGAATATCTCGCACATAGAGTTTCCCTTTTTAGAAGGATCAATCGAAGCCGCAGAAGCTGCCAGAGCCGCCAGTCCGAAATGATAGAATTCCCCGTCCCTTCGCACCATCATATTTCCCATGGTCGGTTCGTCTTCTCCCTGCGGAAGCACCTGCCCTCCTATATCGTCTATTCCCGCCATATCCATTCCGGCGAGAGACCGAAAATAATGTCCCAATCCGGAACCTGTCCTTGCATGTACATTATCATCCTCAATCACATGCCCAATATACTGGACACCGTGCGCTTTGCACCAGTTTCCAATCTGTTGTGAAAAGTTCTCCTGAACCAGACTGGTAATGACGTCCATATACTTATAACGTACCTTTGCAGCATCCTCTCCGCACCAATCGTTATCCCACAGCATAAACAACCGATCTTTCCAGCTCTTCCCCAGTTCTTTATCCAGATAATCTGGAAGGATATCGCTAAACGGAAGATCCTGATCCGTGCCGAGATAATTCTGCATCCAGTACAGATGTCCATTTCCAAATTCAGGCTCATCTGAGAAAAATCCTGCTATCGTGTCCCCGAACAAATCCTTGTAGTGCGTATAATGCGGTTCATATACTGCATCGATCAGTACACGTACCGACTCTGGATCCATCATATTCATGTAATCCCGGTGCGGCCCGCAGTTTCTTGACGTCCCAGTGATCCATAACCTCCATTTTCCCTGCGGTTTTTTCCACTGCAGGATTCCTCCCCTGACTTTGTCCAATAGCGGACATATTTCTTTCGTATCGTAATTCACTGCCGTCACTGACAGGACTTCATCATCATCATATACCGGCTGTCCTTTTAATACTTCGTCTATGACATATTCCTCCAGACCAGTAGGGTGAAACTCCGGTGGAAATTCCTGCATGATATCAATTCTGATATCAGCTTCTTCCTCCGTCAGTTCCACAGCAGACGCCAGAACACTTTTTCTGCGAAGCCGCAGCGGACTATTTTTTATCGCCCCATTGCAAAAGCCTGTGGGGAAATGGCTGTCATCCAGTATCCATACCCGCATTTTAAGCTTCTTTGCCTCATCCAGAATAATATCCAAATCTCTCCACCATTCTTCTCCGCAGAAATCCGGATGAGGACGACTTTCTACACATACTGCTCCGCAATTGCTGTCTGCGATAACATTCATGTAATGGCGAAGTGTCTTCTCATCTTCTCCCCGCTGCCAGAAAAAGGGCATGATATGATTCTCCTCCCTATTTTTCAACAAAGCTGTTATTTTATCGATTAACATAACTTCTATCCTTTCTTAGAATCTGTCATCCGAAGCGGTCTGACCCTGACGTCCGCCTGATTGAATGCATTGTTTCTATAGATTTACTATGCTTATGATAACATAGAAAAACCTGCTTTTTAATGTCTGAATCAAACAGATTTCTACAACCAAACTTAAGATTTCTTGACTTTCCCGGATAATAGAATTATACTAGTAAAAAGAAGAAGTAAAGGAGAAAAACCGCTATGAAAATTCAGACTTTGGATGCAAATTTAAGACAATTTACAAATGAAGAACAACGCTACCTTTCAGGCGATTATTTTCAATATGATTCCATTCCTGCATCAGGCTATTACCATGATGAACCGTATCTCCTGTTTGACGTAGCTACCTCACGCAATATTGGCGACCAAAATGATGTCTTTCTGCTAAGTAATTATGAGAATCTGGCTATTATAAAACAGTCACGCTTTCAGAAAGTTCCCTTTCATATCCATCCATGGGTCGAACTAAATTATATGTATTCAGGAGAATGTATACTGAAAATCAAAGACACCGTACATGTATTAAAAGAAGGTCAAATGAGTCTTATAGATATGAACTGTCCGCATTCGCTTTCTGAATGCAGGGAGAATGATATACTGATTAATTTTATTATTAGCAAAGAATACCTTGACAGCAATTTTTTTAATCGTCTTGCCAAAGATAATTTTCTAACCAATTTTTTCATTGATACGCTTAATTCGAAAAAAAGCCATGATAATTTTATAATTTTTCATTCAGAAAACAACTCCAAACTTTCTATATACATCAAGCAGTTTCTTTGTGAATATTATGATAATTCAATTGCCTCCAATAATATCCTGGACTGCCTCATGACATTAATTCTCTGTGAACTGATTAATACTTTTGAAAACGATTTATCATATAAGCGACAGAATTCTTCCGAAAGTATAGTGATCCCAATTATCCGCTATATTGAACATAATTATAATCAGTGCACTTTAAATAGCACCGCTGAATTCTTTAACATGCACCCAAATTATCTTTCTTCTTATCTGAAACGCCATACTGGACTATCCTACAAAGAATTAATTCAGACACAGCGTCTTCAGCAAGCAGCCAGTCTGCTGAAAACTACATCGTTATCTGTTTATGACATTTCATATCATGTAGGTTATTCCAATACGAGTTTCTTTTTTCAGAAATTTAAAGAAAAGTATGGGTGTACACCGAAGGAATACAGGAAAAATCCTTTATCCCTCCGTCCTATTCATAATCAGAGGACTTAATCTATCGCCCATTGATCAAATCAATGTTCCGTCGGAACGCTCTCTGAATCTCTTTCGCGTTTTCCGGCGTATTTTCAAAGGGAACTAGTTGGAATTTCATATCCGGCAGGTATGGATGAATCTGCGGCCACAGGTCAATCAAAATTTGCCCCGGAATCATAGGCGAGGTGCCGATTTTCAGAATATGGCCGTTCTTTTCCGCTGCCGTTTTTGCCCGTTCTACCGAGCCTTTGAAATATTGAAGAAGATATGTAGCGTCCTTGTAAAAAGATTTTCCGGCATCTGTTAATACCAGCCCGCGATGGGTACGGATGAACAACGACACTTCAAGCTCTGCTTTTACGGCATTGATCTGCTTGATAACTGCCGGAGGGGAAATATATAAATCTTCGGCGGCTTTATTAAAGCTCCCCATATCTGCCACATGAATAAATGTCTCAAGCTGTAAATTATTCAAGACAGTCACCATCCTTTTTTAATATAATCCAACATAGCGCACGCCTCCTTTATCCTAATCCTATTATATGCGGAGAAACGAATAGAAGCAAGTTAGTATCATTTTTTCCGTAAGAAGAAATAACAAATTTTTAATCGTAAAACACAAAAAGGCAGAAGATGTATTTTCTACACCCTCTGCCACCATACCTATCTTTTTGCTTTTTCCTTATCCGCTCAATCCATCCCCCATTCAGGCTTTTTTACAGTATCCTTTGATGTTTGCCCCTTTTGCCCATCCTGGGCAATCCGCTCTCTGTTTCGTTCCAGCCGTTCCATAATGGATAAATTCTTTTTCTCCGATCTGCCAGTTTCTTTTTGCCCCATATTGTTTAAAATCCCGTCGATCTGGTTATAATTTGCCTCCTCCAGTTCTTCCACTTTTGTAAGGGGATTTCTTTCCCTGCGTTCCGCCAGAT
>JAUNGB010000063.1 GCA_030524715.1 Eubacteriales bacterium
TGGCCTTCCTCATGCATATGGCCATGCAGATATTCCATATCATGGTCATGATTCTCATGAGCCGCATCCAGCTTCACCAGAAAATCACAGGCATCCAGCCCGGACTTCTTCACCCGGCTGATCTCCACCGTAAATCCGTCCACCGGCAGGCTTTCAAGCGCCCGCAGAAGCACGCCCTGATCCGCTCCCAGATCCAGAAGCGCAGCAACCGTCATATCCCCGCTGATCCCTGAGCCGCACTCCAGATATAGTGTTTTTCCCATTGTTCCCTTTATCCTCCTGTTTATTCCTCGCTCTTGCAACCCATTCTGTTGATCTGGGTCGCTATGTAGCCGGCTCCGTAGCCGTTATCAATATTTACCACTGCAATTCCGTTTGCGCAGGAATTGATCATCGTCAAAAGCGCAGATAACCCGTTCATGCTTGCCCCATACCCTACGGAAGTGGGCACGGCGATCACGGGCTTATCCACCAGACCGCCCAGAACGCTGGCAAGGGCGCCTTCCATCCCGGCCACGGCGATCACACAGTTGGCGTCCTGAATAACCTCCAGTCTTGCAAACAAACGATGGATCCCGCTGACGCCCACATCATAAATCCTTTCTACGTTGGAGCCAAAATACTCCGCTACCTGGGCGGCTTCCTCCGCCACCGGAATATCCGCAGTTCCTGCTGTACAGACTGCAATCCTTCCTATACGCTTTTTATCTTCCTTTTCTATCTTGATAATATGAGAGATCTCGTCATACGCCACACCCGGCGCAATATCCTTCACAAGCTCATACTGATGGGGCGTAGCCCGTGTTCCAAGCACTTCTCCGTTCTGCTCATAAAGCTTCCTGAATATCTTTATAAAATGAGCGTCCGCCTTACCGCTGCAGTAGATCACCTCCGGAAAACCGGACCGGATCTCCCTGTGGGTATCCAGTTTGGCATATTCCATTTCCTCAAAAGGCTCCTTGCGGAAATAATGCTCCGCCTCTTCCAGCGTAATTTTATTTTCTTTAAATTTCGTAAGAATCTCCCTTGCTTCCATAAAAAGTACACCTCCGTTCTCATAAAGCGTAAAAACATGTTTAAACACACTCTAAAGCGGAATGTAACTATCCGCTTTATAATTCAAATTATAACAAAACCCTTATCATAAGTCAAAACAGGCAAAAAAACACAAAAAAAGCCGGTAACCTGATATGAATTTTCAGGCTTGACGGTAATGGAAAAATAGCGTATGCTGAAGGCGAAGAAGATCATAAACAGTTTCACACATTAAAGGAGTTTCCGTTTTTTATGAAAAAATTTGCAGTTTTTCTTATATGTATTTTGCTGCTCGAAGGCATTTCCCCGCAAGTGTCCTATGCTTCCGCCGGGAATTTCGCTCAGCAGACGACCGCCCAAAGACCTGCTGCAGGTAAAACCACCAGGATTTTACTGGTCGGCAACAGCTTTACCTTGTTCAACCACCTTGATGAGCTCTTAACGAACCTCAGCCAGAGCGCCGGCAGGAAGGTAAAGGTCACAACGGTGGCCCAGGGAGGGGCAAGCCTTGAGCAGTATGCGTCCCTGATCACGCCGGAGGGGAAAATACTCCATCGCCTTTTGGCCGATCAGAAATGGGATTATGTGATCTTACAGGACCGCCACTTTTATCCCATTGTCCATCCTGACAAGCTGAAGAACTCCGTACTGGCCCTGAAGCCCTATATCAAACGATCCGGCGCCAGGCTTGCGCTTTACATGACATGGGCTCCCGGCAAAGGTCATCAGGAATATACGACTTTCCGCCATCTGGTTTCCGGCAAAAGAGACTTTCAGCTCAAGGTCGGCAAGGTTTATAAGGATGCGGGGAAAGCCGCCAACGCCCTTGTGATCCCTGTAGGCTACGCATTTTACAGGGAACAGAGTAATTCCGGCGTCAGGCTGCTCCGGCAGGACAAATATCATCCCAATTATGCGGGGAGCTATCTGGCGGCATGTACGATTTATTCCGCAATATTTAAGGAATCCCCCAATTCCTCCTTCTACGGAGAACTCAGAGGCTCCACGGCCAGACATCTGCAGCGGCTCGCTTACCGTACCGTACAGAAGAACAGCATTTAAAGACGAAAAACACCCTCAAAACCGTAAGGCCGGTCTTGAGGGTGTTTTTCGTCTTACTACTTCTTTACTTTACTGCTTCTTTACCTGAATATTCCTGCTTTATTACCGCGAAGGTCAAATACTCCTATTCCTGCATCAGGGTATTTTACTTCAAACGTTCCCGGATATATTGCTCCAGAATATCCACCGTTCTGTCGATTCCGAGCCTGCTGCTGTTAATCGTCAGATCATAGGTTCTGGAATCTCCCCATTTTCCTTTACAGTGACCATTGTGATAGAGTTTTCTCTTCATATCTTTTTTTGCCGCAAGCTGCCTTGCCTCTTCTTCTGAAAGGTGATATTTTTCTTTGATCCTCTCAAGCTTACACTTTCTGTCTCCTAAAATAAAGATAGAAACCAGCGCGGGATTTTCCTTCAGCATTGTTTCCGCACAGCGCCCCACAACCACAAAGGATCTTCCTTCAGAAGCCATTTTTTTGAGATACTCAAACTGCATGTTCGCCACATGCTCCTGAGGAGAATTGGAATGGCCGCGGACAGTCCGTGAAAGCAGCTTATTCTTGGGTTTCTCATCATATTTTTCAATAGTATGATGCATCACGTCCTTCTCTTCCGCCACTGCTGCAAGCAAATTATTGTCAAAAAGCTCCAGACCGAATCTGTCGGCCAGCTTTTCCGCAATCACATGTCCTCCGCTGCCAAATTCACGGCCAACAGAAATAATCAACTGTTTTTCCATATTCTCTCTCCCTTTCTAAAAATATCTTACATAGATGCACACCATGGATACCAAAATAACCAGAACCGTTGCCGGAGCTGCATATTTACAGTATTTCCCCCATCCTATCACATGCCCGTTCTGGGATGCGACAGAAATTCCAACAACGTTTGCAGACGCACCGATTGGAGTTGCGCTTCCTCCGATATCTGTTCCGATGGCAAGTGTCCAGGCCAGTATGGAAAGGTCCACGCCCTGCATCTGGGAAAGGCTTTTAATAACAGGAATCATTGTAGCCGCAAAAGGAATATTGTCCACGAACGCGCTTGCTATGGCAGAAATCCACAGAACGATCGCTACCATAAGCATCGTATTGTTTCCGCTGACTCCTGCAATAAAATCTGCGATCAGGGTCAGGATTCCCGTCTGCTCCAGTCCGCCTACGACCATAAAAAGCCCGATGAAAAACAAAAGGGTTTTATAATCCACTTTTTTGAGAAGCGCCGCAGCTTCCTTTCCTGCGGAAAGCAGGGTAATGATCCCGATAAACAGGCCGATGGTCGCCACCGTAAGTCCGGTCTGCGCATGGGTTACCAGAAGAATTACCGCGCAGGCAAAGATTACAGTGCTGACAGCAAAATCTTTCTTATTCTTAATGGCCTCTTTTGCCTTTGGATAGGATACAGCCGCCTGATCCTTAGTAGTCGTGCTAAGCTCTTTCCTGAAACAAAAGTAAAAATAGAAGATCACAAAGATAAGGCAGATCACTGCGATCACGCCGGTATTCCCGATAAAATCACCAAAGGTATATCCAAGGGATGTACCGATGATAATGTTGGGCGGATCCCCGCACATGGTTGCCGAACCTCCCAGATTCGCACAGAAGATCTCCGACAGGATAACCGGAACCGGAGAAAATTTCAAAAGCTGCGAAAGCTCAATGGTAACGGCTGCCAAGAACAAAATAACTGTGATACTGTCAATAAACATCGCCAGAACAAAAGACATTACCATAAATGTAATAAAAATGGGAATCGTCTTATATTTTACTTTCTCAGCGATCCACAGGCAAAGCCAGCGGAAAAAGCCCGCGCGGCCCATGCCTTCCACCATGACCATCATTCCGGCAATAAAGATGATCGTCGCCCAGTTAATTCCTGACGACGCTTCCTCCGCCTGTCCGGCCTGATACCAGAAGCCCGTGGTGAAAATGTTTTTTATGTTTAAGGTTTCCATTATGGCGGAACCACTGTGCATACAGATTCCGAACACGATCACCATCATCAATATGCCGCATCCCAGCGATACCAGATGCCGCTCAATCTTTTCTGATACGATCAATGCAAACATTACTATAAATATTATAACCGCAAAAACCTGTGCTGTCATATACTTTCTCACTCTCCATCAAAATTTTTTTCATCATGTGGTTATATTATGATGGAATCCTTTTTTCCGTCCTGCCGATGGACATACCCGACGATCACGGAACAGCATAAACAGCCTGTATGTATCGGGACCATTCCTGCTTTGGAATATAAAAGGAACCTTTCCAAAGGAGTTCCCTTCGGCGCCGCAGCGTCGATTCCTCTTCTCGCCCTTATACTCCCGCATTGATCCATATAGCTGTTTATCTCCTGTATTCCGAGCAGTTCCTCCGTACAGGCATCCCGATTCACCACCCATGCTCCTTTGGGAATATATGAAGCAGTTTCCTTTTCCCCGCGCACCGTCGGGAGTACGCCCGCCTTTACTTCGGCGCTGCCGCCGTCAAAGCCTCCCAAAAGGATCATTACTATGGTCAGAACCAGGCACAGGTATTTCTTTTGTTTACCAATTTTTACAAAAAACACCTTTATCCTCCCTGTATCTCTGCAAAAAATGCACAAATGCGTTGAAAACACAGAAGTCCACTATCACGGCGCCGTTGCAATGATAATGGACTGATTGTTCTTTTTTTAACACAATAGAATATAACACCTTTGAATAAAAATATCAATCTTTTTTTCCGGAATCTTTTATGGTATAATAGCAATATTAGCCCAAGCCCTGCAGCCAACGTGAGGCTTGGGAACGAACAACAACCAATATTTTTTATTATTCTGTAGATGTAAACGGCCATACAATATCTGCGAAAAATAAAGGAGAACGTACTTATGTCCGAACAAACGCCGGCTTCATTTCTTCCTGAACGCTTCCGGGTACTGAGCGGAAGCGCCTTAAAAATGATAGCGATCATTACGATGCTCATTGACCATACCGCTGTTGTATTGTTAAGCCAGTACGCGCCCGCATGCCGGACGATTTTTTTCATAGGCGACAAGGGGTTTTCTTTTTACCGCATCTGCCGTGATATCGGAAGGGTCGCTTTCCCGATCTTCTGTTTTTTATTGGTGGAGGGCTTCCTGCATACCAGAAACCGTTTCAAATACGGAAGAAACCTTCTGCTCTTTGCTTTGATCTCGGAAATCCCGTGGAATTTCATGTTTGCGGGTACCTGGCGCTGCGAGAAACAAAATGTATTCTTTACACTCTTTCTGGGATACGCGGCATTCTGCGCCATTGAACATTTCCGGGAAAGCCAGTGGATGCAGCTATTATGCGTGCTCGCTCTTTTGCTGGTTTCCGTATACCTGAATGCGGATTATGGCTGGAGAGGGTATGTCTTTCTCCTGATCATGTACTGGTTCCGTTATTACAAGACCGCCCAGGCTGTTATCGGAAGCTGCTGGCTGTACTATGAATGGAAGGCATGCTTTGCCTTTCTTTCTATTAATATGTACAACGGAAAACGCGGCTTTATCAGAGGAAAAGCCGCAAAATACTTCTTTTATGCTTTTTATCCCTTACATATTACCATTCTGGTAATTCTCCGCAGGGTTTTGTTTCCGTAGGAAACCGGGTTATCATAACCCGGATTATTATATCCCGTCCATATTGGAGGGGCATGGAAAAGCCTGCTGTTCATACCTGCGGCATAAACAGTAACAAAATCAGCACATTGAAGATTCCTGATGTAATCAGGAAGGAGCGCCCGCCGGGCGCTCCTTCTTGGTTACTGCTTCTTAACGATTTCGTTTTTATTCTTATAAATACTGTCCGCCGGGACACAGCCGCGTACAGGAGACAGGGGATAAATATTGGAATTTCTTCCGATCACCGTTCCCGGGTTCAATACGGAGCCGCAGCCAACCTCTACATTGTCGCCCAGCATTGCGCCGAATTTCTTGATTCCTGTTTCAATCTGTTCGTCGCCGTTCTTTACAACTACAAGCTTTTTATCAGACTTTACATTGGAGCAGATGGAGCCTGCGCCCATGTGCGCCTTAAATCCAAGAACAGAATCACCCACATAATTGTAGTGCGGAACCTGTACTTTATTAAACAATACTACATTTTTCAGTTCTGTGGAATTTCCTACGACCGCTCCGTCGCCTACAATGGCTTTGCCGCGGATAAACGCGCAGTGACGGATCTCCGCCTCCCTGCCGATAATAGCAGGTCCGTTAATGCAGGCGGTAGGAGCCACCTTCGCAGCTCTGGCGATCCAGATATCGCCCTCTCTGTATTCATATTCCTCCGGATCCAGTGTCTTTCCAAGCTTTACAATAAAATCCCCGATCTCCGGCAAAACCTCCCACGGATATGTTTTTCCTTCAAACAGCTCTTTTGCAATAGTTTCATTTAAGTCCAACAGATTCTCAATGCTAAATTCCTTCATGATGGTTTCCTCCTCGTTTAGAAGCAGATGGTTTCTTATAATTGACGGCCGCGGCATCAAACAACTGGCGCAGGGCATACTGGTAATTCCCGGCTTCCACCTGGGCAGTACGAACCCGCACAAAGTGTTCCAGCTTATCCATATACTCCCTGGGCGTAATGGTTCCCTCCGCCACATAGGTCAGGCCCTTTTCCCAGCTTGCGGTCAGTTCCGGATTCAAAAGCTGGCGGATGGAACAGTTCACAACATCAAAAACCATTTCCCCGAGAAGGGTCGGCGTGATCACCTGTGTCTTCTTATTCAGGGACAGATATTTGATATGGAACAGTTTTTTCAGAATTTCCGCCCTGGTGGCGCTGGTTCCGATGCCGCTGCCCTTGATCTGGGCGCGCAGCTCCTCATCCTCAATGAGCTGCCCTGCATTTTCCATGGCAAGGATCATGGAACCGGAATTATAACGCTTCGGCGGAGAAGTCTCCCCTTCCCTGATGCTTAAGCCTTCCACAGAAAGTATATCATTCTTTTTCAGCTTCTGCAATGCCGCCAGCAAAACGGCGCTGCAGGAAATGTTCTCTTCTGTGCCGTCTTTGCCGTTTTCCGCATCCCTTCCTCCTGACGCCTGCTTTTTGGAAAAGGAATTGGCCGCAATTTTCAGATAGCCCTCTTCTATAAGGACCTTAAAGGACGAGAAAAAGGATTCTTCCCTGATTTTGGTCACCATAGTTATCTTCTGGTAAACTGCAGGAGGATAAAAGATGCAGAGAAAACGCCGTACGATGGTCTCATACACCCTTTGGGCAGTCTGGGAAACCCCGTTCAGCGCGCCTAGCCCCTGCCCCGTAGGAATAATGGCATAATGATCCGTGATCTGCTTATCATTGACATAACGGGTTCCCGCGATATTTTTGTAGCTTCCCATGGCAAGCACCTCTGCCGCCGCCTCCCCTGCCTGGGGATAATTGCGCAGGCCGGAAATATTCTTATAGATTTCTTTTGCCACCGCCGTAGAGAGCACACGGGCATCGGTTCTCGGATATGTCACCAGCTTTTTCTCATAAAGCTCCTGTACGATCTTCAGGGTTTCATCAGGGCTGATCTTAAACAGCTTTGAGCAGACGTTCTGCAGCTCTGCAAGGTTAAAAAGAAGCGGCGGGTTCTTATTCTCTTTTTTGCGCTCAACCTTATTCACCACACAGCTAAGGGGCTGCTGTTCGCTTAAAAAGCGCACCAGTTCTTCCGCATCCTTCTTTTCTTTAAAGCCGTTTTCTTTATATAAACGGGGAGACTGGAAATAGCGGCTGCCCTCTACAGCCCTCCATTCTCCCTCAAAGCTTTCTCCTTCCAGTGTCATAGTGCTCACGACTCTGTAAAAGGGAGTCTTTACAAAAGAACGGATCTCCCGTTCCCGCCGCACCACCATTCCAAGGACGCAGGTCATCACACGTCCCACGGAGATCGCCTGATATTTCGTATTCAGATAATTGGAAATACTGTTTCCGTAGCGGAGGGTCAGCACACGGGAAAAGTTAATCCCCATCAGGTAATCTTCTTTTGCCCGCAAATAAGCGGATTCAGCCAGATTATCATAGGCGGAAAGATCCTTTGCCTCCCGGATCCCCCTTAAGATTTCCTCTTCTGTCTGGGAATCGATCCACACCCTCTTTTGTACCTTTCCCTTCACTCCGGCCATCTGGGCCACCAGACGGTAGATATATTCTCCCTCCCGCCCGGAGTCCGTACACACATAAATTGTCTCCACATCCGGACGGTTCAGCAGTCCCTTCACGATATCAAACTGCTTCTTTACCCCGGGGATGACTTCATACTTAAATTCCTGCGGCAAAAAAGGCAGGGTATCAAAACTCCACCTTTTGTATTTGCCGTCGTATTTTTCAGGGTAGCTCATAGTGACCAGGTGCCCTACGCACCAGGTCACTACGGAAGTCTCGGACTCCAGATAGCCGTCCCGTCTTTGTCCGTTGATTTTTAAAGCTTTCGCAAATTCAGAAGCCACGCTGGGCTTCTCTGCTATGTACAGCGCTTTTCCCATTATTTATCTGCACTCATCTTTCTGAGAGGCCATGCCAGAAGAACTGCGCCGCCCACCATATTTCCAAGAGTTACCACTACCATGCTCTTTAAGATCGCAGGAATGGAAAGCCCCGGAACCAGGCAGAGGGCAGTCACAAAGGTACCCATATTAGCAATACAGTGTTCAAAGCCGCTGATTACAAAGGCTGAGATACACATAACAATCATCAGAAACTTCGCTGCTTCGCTCTTCAGCTTGATGCCGCACAGAACCCCAAGACAGACGAAGAAGTTACAAAGAACCGCGCGGAAGAACATCTGGCCTACAGGAATCGTAAGCTTGTTGTTAATAAAGCCCGCATAATAGTCAGCGGTTCCGGAAGCTCCCGCCCATACAAAGATCAGGGCAAAGATCAGACATCCTACAAAGTTTCCGATATAGCTGATTCCCCATACCTTGCCGACATCACCCCAGCTTACCTTTTTGTCATATGCGCCGAATGCCATTACCAGGTTATTTCCGGTAAAAAGCTCGCCGCCTACCAGGGAAATCAGAAGCACGGCAATGGAGAACACAAGCGCCCCCAGAAACTTCCCCCACTCAGGGAAGGTGCCGGAAAAAACATTTCCCACCACATTTGAAAAAATCATTGCGACATCAATAAAGAAGCCTGCCATGACCGCACGCATGAAATACTTACCGAAATTGGTGTTCAGCAGCGTAATCTTTCCGCTGGCAGCGTTTGACAGTTTCTGCACATCTTCATAATTCATAATTCTGCCTCCTTGTCATAAAGCTTATAGCTATCCGCATCTTTACGGATATTTTCTGCGGAACAGCTACAAAATTTTACAGTATCTCCATACTGTACATCTTCCCACACTCATACTTATTATAACACCGTCAGTCAGATTTCACAACAAAAAAAGGCAAACTTATACTGCTCACACCTGCCTTGCAGCAAGTGCAAGGCCTGGGAGTGAACAGTAACGTTATGGCTACTTTAATATGATAATGGAGTCCCGGCGTTCTGTGACCTCCCCGATCACGGCGCAGGGCAGCTCCAGCTTTGATAATTCCCGAAGGGCGGCGTCCGCATCCTCCGGGTGGACCGCCAGCAAAAGGCCGCCGGAGGTCTGGGGATCAAATACAATATCCTCCATACAGACCTCCGCCGTGCTGGTAATGCCTGCGCGCTCCACATGCTCTCTGTTTCTGTAAGCCCCTGCCGGGATCAGACCCATACAGGCATGTTCACGGGCGCCCCTTAAAACAGGAAGCTTCTTCGTATCAAGTACCAACGTCTTATTACTTCCCTGCGCCATTTCCAGCGCGTGTCCCCCAAGGCCGAAGCCTGTCACATCCGTACAGGCATGGACTCTGTAATTTCTCATGATATCGCGGGCATATTTATTCAGGCATGTCATGGATTTCAATACGCCTTCTGTCTCTTCCTCCGAGGCAAGCTCTGCCTTGATCGCCGTATTGATGATCCCGGCCCCGAGGGGCTTGGTGAGAATTAAGGCGTCTCCCGCACAGGCTCCGAAATTCTTCCACAGCTTATCAGGATGGACAAAGCCTGTAACGCTCAGGCCGTATTTAGGCGTATCATCCTGAATGGTATGGCCTCCTGCCAGAACGGCTCCGGCCTCCATCACCTTATCCGCCCCGCCTTTTAAGATCTCCCCCAGGATTTCCGTATCCATATGGTTGGGAAAGGCCACGATATTCAGCGCGATCTTCGGCTCTCCGCCCATTGCGTACACATCGCTGAGCGCATTGGCTGCGGCAACCTGCCCAAAGGTATAGGGATCGTCTGCAACCGGGGTAAAAAAATCCAGCGTCTGGATCAGCGCCAGATCATTTGAAATCTTATACACTGCCGCGTCGTCCGAGGTTTCCGTCCCTACCAGAAGCTGCTCATCCTCAAATTTGGGCAGCTTTCCCAAAATCCCCGTGAGAGTACCCGGCCCAACCTTAGCCGCGCAGCCGCAGTTAGGGGCAAGCTTTGTTAAACGTATCTTTTCTTTCTTATCCATAAAAAACACCTGTAAAGCGGAATCCCCGTTTTATTTTTTTGTAATAAATCCTTTCGCCTTCAGGGTTTCTGCGCAAAGGACAGCGCCGCCTGCCGCGCCTCTTACCGTATTGTGGGAAAGTCCTACAAATTTGAAATCATAAACAGTGTCTTCACGGAGACGTCCGATAGAAACCCCCATACCTCTTTCATAGTTTACATCCTCCGTTACCTGCGGACGGTTGTCTTCCTCAAGATACTGGATGAACTGCTTCGGTGCGCTTGGAAGCTCCAGTTCCTGGGGAATTCCCTTAAATTCTCTGAGGGCCTTTATCAACTGCTCTTTCGTAGGTTTCTTACGGAATTTTACGAATACGGCCGCCGTATGTCCGTTCAATACCGGGACACGGATACACTGGCAGGTGATCACCGGCTCTGTAGCAGGCACGATCACGCCGTCTTCAATCTTGCCCCACAGTCTCAGAGGCTCTTTCTCGCTCTTCTCTTCCTCGCCGCCGATGTACGGAATAATATTGTGTTCCATTTCCGGCCAGTCCTTAAAGGTCTTGCCGGCACCGGAAATTGCCTGATAAGTCGTTGCAACCACTTCATACGGCTCAAATTTCTTCCATGCGGTCAGGACCGGAGCATAACTCTGGATGGAACAGTTCGGCTTTACAGCGATAAATCCGCGGGTAGTTCCCAGACGTTTCTTCTGGAATTCAATAACGTCAAAGTGCTCCGGATTGATCTCCGGCACTACCATCGGAACATCCGGCGTCCATCTGTGGGCGCTGTTGTTGGAAACAACCGGCGTCTCTGTCTTAGCGTATTCTTCCTCGATTGCCTTGATCTCTTCCTTGGACATATCTACTGCGGAAAATACGAAATCAACTGTTGCGGCAACCTTTTCTACTTCATTGACATTCATTACCACGATCTTTTTAACTGCCTCCGGCATTGGAGTGTCCATTTTCCATCTCTGACCTACAGCCTCCTCATAGGTCTTGCCTGCGCTTCTTGCGCTTGCCGCAAGAGTCACAACCTCAAACCACGGATGATTTTCCAGAAGGGAAATAAATCTCTGTCCTACCATTCCGGTAGCTCCTAAAATACCGACTCTTAATTTTTCACTCATAATCCTCGTTCTCCTCACTTTTCTGCGTTTCCTGCATTTTATACCTTTTAGTGTGTCTTTGCACGAAACACATTTGTTTTTCCAGTAAATACTATAACACTTTTCAGAAAAATGCAAGTATTTTTTTAAGTTTTTAGTTGTTTTTCATTTTTTAGTTGTTTTCCAGATATTCTTTGTTCGCGGCGATCACCTGCTCCATCACGTCCGGCCCCGGAGCGCCGTAGGTAATGCGTTTTTCCACGCAGGTGCGCATGCTGATGGCTTCGTAAATATCTTCTTCAAATACCGGGCTGACGGCCTTGTACTCTTCCAGAGGCAGCTCATCCAGAGAGATTCCTTTTTCAATACAGGTCAGCACCAGCTGTCCTACAATGCCGTGGGCGTCACGGAAAGGCACTCCGTGATTAACCAGATAATCCGCCGCGTCCGTCGCGTTGGTAAAGCCGTTCTTCGCGCTTGCTTCCATGTTTTCCTTACGGAACTGCATGGTGGAAACCATTCCGGTAAAGAGGGCAAGGCATCCCTTCACCGTATCGATGGCGTCAAAGGTCAGCTCTTTATCCTCCTGCATATCCTTGTTGTAGGCAAGGGGAAGCCCCTTCATGGTTGTCAGAATGGACGTCAGCGCGCCATAGACACGGCCTGTCTTGCCGCGCACAAGCTCCGCGATATCCGGATTCTTCTTCTGGGGCATGATGCTGCTTCCGGTACTGTAGGCGTCGTCAATTTCCACAAAGCGGTACTCATTGGAATTCCATATGATAATTTCCTCTGAAAAACGGCTCAGATGCATCATGACCGTAGATAAAGCAGAAAGAAGCTCGATCACATAATCCCTGTCAGATACGGAATCCATGCTGTTTCTGGTAGGCTCGTCAAACCCCAGAAGCTCTGCCGTATACGCCCGGTCCAGCGGATAGGTGGTTCCCGCGAGGGCTCCCGCGCCTAAAGGACAGGTGTTCATTCTCCGGCGGATATCAAAAAGCCTGCTTCTGTCTCTTCTGAACATTTCAAAATAGGCGCCCACATGATGAGCCAGTGTAACAGGCTGCGCTTTCTGCAAATGGGTAAATCCGGGCATATAAGTATGTATATGCTCTTCCATGATCGCCTGCAGCGCCATAAGAAGCTTCTTCAGCTCCCCGTCGATCTCGTCGATCTCGTCTCTTACATAAAGCTTCATGTCCAGAGCCACCTGATCGTTGCGGCTGCGTCCGGTATGGAGCTTCTTGCC
Source organism: Eubacteriales bacterium (assembly GCA_030524715.1). Lineage (GTDB taxonomy): Bacteria > Bacillota > Clostridia > Lachnospirales > Lachnospiraceae > Blautia_A. The sequence continues at coordinate 12,958 of JAUNGB010000063.1, forward strand.
TGCGTCCCCGATCCGCTCGATCAGGTTTGCCTCCACAAAGCTGTGAATATCCTCGTATTCCGAAGTGATCTCCAGCTTCCCGGCTTCTACATCCGCAAGGATCCCGTCCAGTCCGGCTGTGATCTTCTGCCTCTCTTCTTCTGTGAGAATCCCCTGCTTCGCCAGCATTGCCACATGGGCCTTGCTTCCGCGGATATCCTGTTCGTAAAATTTCCGGTCAAAGGAAATAGAAGCGTTAAAATTATATACCAGCTTGTCTGTTTCCTTTGTAAAACGGCCTCCCCATAGCTGTGCCATTATTCATTCCTCATTTCTCTTGCTGATTTTGTGAGTAAGTGTACCATATTTTCAATAAAATGCAAACCCCCTTACCGTAAAAAAGCGAAATAAAGATTACCAGGACTTGCACTGGCTGCCCGGGATTATAGCTAATACTGTATAACAGTAACGAATAAAGGGATATCACCATAACAGCAATATCCCTTTATGATCCATATTTAATTTTCATAATCTGATTCCCGTTTTATTCACCATCGGGACATATCAGATCTGTAACCGGAGCCTCCGGCTTGTTTTCCGTTAAAAGTGCTTCTGCCTTTGAAAGCCTGCATTCCACTTTCTTTAAAATCTGTAGGGATTTCTGATGATACAGTGGATCCAAAGCGCCTGATACTGCACGTTCCTCTACAAGAACGGCAATTTTTTCATATTGGCATCTGCTCTGTCCCAGAAGCTTCATACCCTCCCGGTAAGTCTGCTGGCTTAAGCCTTCCTCTTCCACAAGCCCAATGTCTGACACACGGGCAGAAAGGCTGTCTGCAAGCTTTATCATCTCCTGAAATTCTCCGCGAAGCTCGTCCGGAAAATCCTTCACATCTTCCCACTGCGACTGATTTTCCTGCCCTGCGCTCACCTGTCCGTCGCTGCCGGTTTCTTCCTCAACCGGCTTCTCCGGAACAACTGTTCCAACTTCAGGTACCGTGTCCGGGTTTTCTTCCGTTCCGGAATGATGCCCAGTATCAGGAATCTCTGAACCAGGCGTCGGCGCTGTACCGGAATCTGTTCCACCGGGTACCGGATTCTGTCCCGGTTTCTCTCCTTCTGTTACGCCTCCGTCAGGATCCGTGCCCTGCTGGAACCCGCCTGCCGCTTCGCCTTCCTCGACGATAACCCCATCTGTCGGCAGTTGTGTCTCTGCATCCGGCTGTTCCTGTACGGAACCTTCTGTACCAGGATTTTCCTGCTTGGGAATCTCCTGAATGTCTGACCTGTCTGCAGGCGTCGGTGTAACTCCCCCCGCGAGCTCCTCACGGGTGATACCTGTCTGTGAATCTGCAGCCGCTATCAGACCTTCCTCCGCATTGTTTTCCGTAACTGCGGAATTCACCGTATCCGTATTTTCTGCCGCTTCCTCTGCCTCGTTTTCTGCCACATATTCGGAAACATCCACCTTTTCTTCCTGCAAAAGCTCCGTGATCTCAGAGATGGTAAGCTGTGCCAGCTCATCCACCGTAAATTCCGGACGTTTATCTGCCAGCTTATGGACAAATGCCGCCTTCCCCGGTGAGATATCATAGGTTTCTGCAGTTTCGGATACTACGGAATCCACAGTATATGACTGGTGGTATACGATGCCGGAGATTTCATCCTCTCCAAGCGCTTCCTTCACATTGCATACGACGTTATGCTGCAGCTTTACGGACTCTGCTTCATCTCCGTGGTCCACAGATACCAGGACGGAACTCTTTTGCTCATCGAGAAATCCGTCTGTTACCATAGTATTGACCAAAACCCGGACTGCTGTTTCCAGCTTCTCGTGTTTCAAACTGTCCCCAACTTCGTCCAAAATCTTTACCCCATCTGCGTTAAACGCGTTTACACGGACAACCCGGCCGCTGCGGCTGACCTGCAGCTCCAGGCTTGGATTCACGTCGATTTCCACCACGGAATCCACCTTAAAGGACAACTGATACACGGTAAGACCCAGAATCATCAGGAAACATGCCGCCATAACTGCCGCAGTACGCGCTGCTCTCATCCAGAAGACATTCCTTCTCTCAGGCTTTTCTTCCGTAAGCCAGGCTTCGTACTCCAGTTTCGGGCCGTCATCCGCCAAAACATTCTGAAATACATCAGGCGCAAGTTGGTTCATGCCCCGATGGATTCTGCTTTCAATATCGTTCACCTGATGTCACTTCCTTCCATATAATCTTTCAGCTTCTTAAGCCCCCTGCGGTATTTGGATAAAACCGTCGAAAGAGGAATTTTTAACAGCTTCGATATTTCCCGATGTTTCATTCCGGTGTTCGCGTGGAGAAGAACGATCTGCCGTTCTTCGTCCGAAAGCACAGAGAAAGCCCCTTGAAGCGCTAAGCGATCCTCGCAGTTTTCCACCTTTGAAAAATCAAGACTGTTCTCCAAAAGCTCAAAGGAGGTGGTCTCATGCGCAGCCTCTCTCTGGATTTTCCGATAAGCCAGGTTTTTGGCAATGGTAAAAACCCATGCCAGAGGTTTCCCTGAAGGCTTGTACAAATGTGCGCCGTTCTTAATATTGATGAACGTATCCTGCAGAATATCCTCTGCATCATGCTGGTTCTTCAATATAGAAAGAAGAAACGCATACACTGCCTGATAGCTGGCATAATACAGCTTTTCTAATGCCTGCATGTCACCCTGTGCAATACTGGAAATCCATTCTTCACGAATCGTAGCCGTCAGACCTACAGTTTCGTTTTGTTCGTCCGGAATTACACAAAACAAAATCATATCGTCACCTGTTATTGATTTCCCTTTCTAATACTATAATACATGAGAAGCTCATTTTATTGCATCGAAATCAAAAAAAATTTAATTTTTTTTATTTTTTTCTGTTTCATCGGGATTTCTCCGGGAAAAAACGCAGCCGCAGTAGTTCTGCCGGTACAATCCGTACTGAGCGGAGAGCTCTATAGAACGTTTGTACCCGTTCTTTTTCTTAAAATCAGAAGGGAGATGTGAAACCTTATAAATTTCCCCAAGCTCTTCTCCTATTTCGTTGATCTTTGCCGCGTTTTTAAGAGGGCTGATAGAAAGGGTCGTGGTAAAATAATCATAGCCGCCCTTCTGCGCCAGACGTGCCGCCTCTTCCATACGCATCCGGTAGCAGCCAAAGCACCTTTCTCCTCCCTCCGGAATATCCTCCATCCCCTTTGCCATCTCGTAAAAGTCCTGGGGGCAGTATTCTCCCTCCAGAAATTCTACAGGATGTTCAAAAGACATTTCCCCGATCATGCGGCGGATCTCCTCCACACGCTTTGTATATTCCTCCTTTGGAGAAATATTGGGGTTATAAAAAAATACTGTTATAGAAAAGTACCTGGACAGATACTCCAGCACATAGCTGCTGCAGGGAGCGCAGCAGGCATGAAGGAACAGCCGTGGAACCTGCCCGTTACTTTCTTGTTGTGCCAGAAGCTTTTCCAGTTCTTTTTGGTAATTTCTGTTCACCTATCCGTTCTCCCATCCTTACAATCGTTTCAAAACCGTTCTCTGAATTTTCGATCAGATCATAGTCAAGGCGCACCCGCCCGGGCTGGATAAAAAGCACGATCGTGGAACCGCCGAACTCAAAACAGCCCTTCTCTTCTCCTTTGGCCACCCTGCGCGGCTGCTTATGGAGATTGGAGATCCTGCCTACCAGCATCGCCCCCACTTCCATCATCACAATGGCGCCGAATTGCTCTGTCTTTAAAAGGCAGTATTCTCTGGTGTTCTCCGCATAAATCGGAAACACATCGTTTGCGGCGGGATTCACCGTATGGAATTTGCCCGGAAGATGGATATTGGCGGACTTTACTCCCTCCGCCACGTAGCAGTAGCGATGATAGTCATCCACCGTAAGGCGCAGAATCACCGCATATCCGCCCACATAACGTTCCGCCAGATTCCTGCTTCTCAAAAGCTGCTCCGCCGTATATTCCGTTTCTTTAATGTAAAAGCGGGATTCTCTTCCGATCCGGCATACGGTCGCCTTGCCGTCGCAGGGGCTTATAAGCGTTCTGTCCCCTGCGGCAACAGGTCTTGCCCCCTCCTTCACTCTTCTGGTGAAAAACTCATTGAAGGAATGGTACACCGTATCCTCGTACTCTTCCAGTGAAATCCTGTTCCTTTTGACGAATTCCGGTATCAGCCGCGCCGAAAGCCCGGTATCCAAAAAACATCCGGCTAATCTGGAAACAAAGGGGCGAACCAGTATTTTCAGGCAGAGTCTTCCTCCCCAGTCTGTATACAGACGCCGCAGCAGCTTGTCCTGGCTGTTTTCTTCTATTGTCAGGTTTCCTTTTCTGTCAACGTACTTCATTGATGATATCACATCCTGTCTTTTATTTTGTAATATCTATGTAACTGTTCTATCATAGCATCTCTGTTGTAATATAACATCTCTGTTGTAATATAATAGGTAACTGCTCCATTCACGAACAGTTACCTATCGCTTCTGTCCTATTCACATTTTACACCAAATGGAACATCTTCGCAAGGGCAAGCGTTACCAGCGCTGCCAGCAAAATCCGGAAAGGCTTCTGAGGTTTTTTTACCTTTATATCCGTAATAAAAAGGATACCTACCACTGCCACTGTCACGTTCACCGCAGCCAGAAAGCGTGTCCCGCAGCATCTCCGAAGAAGATAAAGCGCAGGCAGGACAATGGCCATAGAGGTAATGGGGAGCCCCTGATAATATTCCCGTACCTCATCTGTGGTATTCTGACGCTTTTCTTCCGAAACATTAAAGTAACCCAGACGGATGACCGACGCGATCCCGTAGAAGATCAGCAGCACAAGGCTGAGCCTTCCCCTCATTCCCAGACAATAACAGATCAGGATCGGGAAAATCCCGAAGCATACCACGTCACAGAGGGAATCGATCTGAATCCCGAAGCTTTTCTCATCATCCGTTCTGTCCTTCTTGGTCCTGGCGATCTTTCCGTCAAACATATCGCACAGGCCGGAAATAGCCAGACACAATATCGCGACCCGAAAATTCCCCTCCAAAGCCTGAGTCATCCCAAAAACAGAAACTCCAAGCCCTATGTATGTCAAAACTACCGTATAATCATAAAATCCTAACATGCAATATCCTCCTTATAAAGCGGACATCCGCATTCCGCTTTGCTATAGTTCATAAACGCCGGCCGCTACGCGGCACGCTCCGGTACTTTTCTTCCTATTATAAAATGCGCCGCGCAGGTCATCACCGCGCTGATCAGCAATTGTCCGTAATATGCGATTCCTCTGCTCAGCACCATGGACGGAAGCAAAAGCTCTCCAAAAACAGGCCTGAACATCAAAAGATATAAGGTCTCGCTGATCCCCATACCACCCGGCAGCGGCAGCATATCCACAGATACGGAGATCACGGACTGTAAAACAGTGATCGTCCCGATACCCGCGCCATGCAGCCCCAGAGCCCGGTATGTCCAGTAGGTTACCGTAAACAGTAATGTTCTCTGCACTATTGTGATCAGTAACACATTCAGGATGACCCTTTTATGTCCGGCCCAAAAAGCCGCTGTCTCATGATATTTGTCCATGGACCTTTCCAGGCTCTCCAGACGCTTTGTTTTTTTCTTCAAAATCCGGAAACGTTCCAAAAAATGAAGCCCCTTCACCATAAGCCATTTCGCCAGGCCGGGTGCAAAAACCAACGTCAGCATCAATGCGACGCAAAAGACGTTCAGGCCGACCCCCAGATAAAACACCCACATGTATTCCCCCAGATAGTCCTTCAGAAAGCCTCTGCCGAACAGACAGAGCACCGCTCCGATCAGAACCAGCACCGCTTTATACGTAATGGTAACGATCATGAGAACCAACGTAGATACAGGGATATCCAGTTTGTCTTTTTTCATATAGTAAATCTGCATGGGCTGTCCGCCTGTGGCAGACGGAGTAATACAACTAAAAAAAAAGCCCACAAAGGAATACAAAGCGCAGTGCCCCATATGCACCTTCGCCCCAAGAGTTTTCATCATATAATAAATAATAACCGATTCTCCGATGATAAAGAGTATCACACAGACAATCCCAAGAAGAAGGTATCTTCCGTCAGCCTTTCGGATAATCTGAAGTATCTCGCCAACGTCCTCTCCCCGGAATACCAGATAAACGGTCAAAGTGAATATTGCAGCTAAAAATACAAAATTTAATAATATCTTTTTTCTTTTTTCTGTCATCTTTTCCACACGCTTTCCTTTTGCAGGCAGACATGTCTCCTGACTGCGGCGTTACCATAAACGAGCCATTTCCGTATATCAGATGTGCAAGGATTCGGTTTGGAATTATGTCAGCATAGCTGACCCGAATCCCGCACCAAGACTCGCGAGCGAGTCTTGAACATAGGGAAGCCCCAAAGCATATCATAAAAATATACAAAAATGGAGGTAAATCAATGAAACCACTGTTGGAAGTCAGAGATATCTCTCTTTCCTACCACACGCTTTCCGGGGAAACGTCTGCCCTTTCTCATATTTCTTTTGATCTGATGCCCGGTGAATTTCTTGCCATCGTCGGGCCGTCCGGATGCGGCAAATCCACCCTGCTTAATTTGATCTGCGGCCTTTTAACGGCAGAGCAGGGAACGATCCTCATGGACGGAGCTCCCGTGGCCCGCGGAGATTCCCGCATTGGCTATATGCTGCAGAAAGATCACCTTCTGGAATGGAGAAGCATCTACAAAAACGTTCTTCTGGGCCTTGAAATACGTAAGGAACTCACCCCGGAAAAACTCGCCTTTATTGACGAAATGCTTACCACCTACGGTTTGGACAAATTCCGCAATTCCCGTCCCTCCCAGCTTTCCGGAGGGATGCGCCAGCGGGCCGCGCTGATCCGCACACTCGCCCTGAAGCCGGAACTTTTGCTTCTGGATGAACCCTTTTCCGCCCTGGATTACCAGACCCGGTTAAATGTCAGCGATGATATCGGCAAAATACTCCGCCGGGAGCATAAAACAGCCATTCTTGTGACCCATGATATCTCTGAGGCGATCAGTATGGCGGACCGTATCATTGTCCTGTCCGCAAGGCCCGCAGCCATCCGGAAAATTGTTCCGATCCATCTGGAGATCCAGGAACGGACGCCTCTTACCTCCAGAAATGCCCCGAATTTCAAATCCTACTTTAATCTTATCTGGAAGGAGCTGAACAAAAATGCCTGAACCATCGGCTGCCCAAAGGCAGTATCTGCTTCGCAAAAAACGCGAAAAACAATTTGTTCTTCTGGCCCGTATCCTGATCCTTCTCGGTTTTTCAGGATTATGGGAGATATCCGCCCGCCTGGGCTGGATCGATTCCTTTATCTTCAGCAGCCCGTGTCAGATCGGAGCTACCTTTATCAGCATGTGCCGGGATCAATCCCTCTTTACACATATTGCGATCACCCTGAAGGAAACGCTTTTAAGCTTTTTCCTTGTGGTAATCTTCGGTACCGGAACCGCTGTGCTTCTCTGGTCTTCCCGGAAGCTCTCCCTGATCCTTGAGCCATACCTTGTGGTTCTGAACAGCCTTCCGAAATCCGCCCTCGCCCCGCTTTTGATCGTCTGGCTGGGCGCCAACGAACGGACCATTGTAGTTGCCGGAATGTCCGTGGCCATTTTTGGCTCCGTGATCAACCTTTATACCGGTTTTCAGGAGGTTGACCCCGAAAAGCGCAAGCTGATCGCAACCCTCGGAGGCGGCAAAAAAGAGGAACTGAAAAAAATCGTCCTGCCGTCGTCTATCCCTCTGATTTTAAGCGTCATGAAGGTAAACATCGGGCTCTGCCTGGTGGGCGTAATCATCGGGGAATTTATCGGCGCCAGACAGGGACTTGGATATCTGATCATCTATGGAAGCCAGACATTCCGGCACGCAGGCATTCTGAAATAATCGCCATCCACATCCATTCAAGACTCGCGAGCGAGTCTTGGTGCGGGATTCGGGTCAGCTCCGCTGACATAATTCCAAACCGAATCCCTGCACATCCTCGCGGAGCATATATCAGATGGGGATTGAATCCCGCCGCTGATATAAATTTGTTACTCACCGCCTATAGAGGCGGGAGTCATTCCACATATGATATAACGAAAAAAGGGCGCGTTTGGATTCAACGCGCCCTGATTTTAATGATATTTTAATCCGGAAACTGAACGCTTAGAGTCTGCGTTCATAATAAATATACAAAGTATGCCGCATACGCCGCGAGCATGATCACTCCCCCTGTACGGGAAAGCTTCTTATCTTTAAATACGCACAGCCACAAAAGGATTCCGGCGGCAGCGGCTACCAGCGTGTCAACAATAAATTTGTCCTCAAATACCACCGGAGTGATAAGAGCCGTAGTACCCACTACAAAAAGAATGTTGAAGATATTGCTGCCTACGATGTTTCCGATGGCAATGTCCGCTTTCCCCTTTCTGGCGGCGGAAACAGAAGTCACCAGTTCCGGCAGGGAGGTTCCGAACGCCACGATGGTAAGCCCGATAAACCGCTCGCTTAAGCCCATTACCCTCGCAATTCCTGTCGCCCCGTCTACCGCAAGATCGCTTCCCCAGACAACAAGTACGATTCCCACGGCTACTAAGAGCAGCAGCTTCCATAAAGGCTGTTTCTCTTTCTCTTCATCTGCCTCTTGTTTTCCCTTCTTCGCCATCCAAAACAGATATCCTAAATAGAGAAGAAAAGCGGCCCAGAGGATCACGCCCTCCCAAAACGTAACGGTATTTCCTGTACTGCCCACAAGTAAAAGCAGCATGGTTATGGCAAGCATATAAGGAATTTCAACCTGAACCGTGGATTTCGCCACGGCAATGGGAACGATCACCGAAGCAAGCCCCAGGATCACCAGGATATTCATAATATTGCTGCCCACAATATTTCCGATGGTAATTCCCGCATTTCCTTTCAGCGCCGCGGTAATACTCACCGCAGCCTCCGGCGCGCTGGTTCCCATCGCTACGATGGTAAGCCCGATGACCAGATGCGGGATCCCGAACTTTTCCGCGATCCCTGCCGCGCCGTCCACAAACCAGTCCGCCCCCACTACCAGCATAGCAAAGCCAGCAGCAAGCATTAAAAGCTGTAATAAAATTTCCATCTTCCATCCCTCCGGATCTTTTATTTTTTGTGCGCAAAAAGAGACTTCTACCGCACAAAATGAATGCGATAAAAGTCTCGTTCTTATTTCAGTATATATCCCGGCCCTGGAGCGTGTTTAAAATTTATTTCCGCAATCTGTACTCTCTGTACACCCTGCGTCCTTCTGACGAAGCTTTCCACTACTCCATACGGCGTGATGACGTGACATATAACATCTTCAAAAGATGTGAACTACTCCCTGATATCGAGAAATATTTTATCAAAAGGCCCCCGCCAAGTCAAGAATAAATTTAAGATTTTATTTCGACTAAATCAAGATTGCATTTACTTAAACAAAGCCGCATTCACTTTGTCATTCAACCGCTAAATCAAGATTTTATTCTGACTTTACTTTATTCCAGAGTTCTCCGTATACGGTGTCCGCTTCCGGCCCGAGATACTGGAAGGTTTCCAGTTCAGGCAGGGTGGAAAGATCAGGGAACGCAATACTGCTGTTGCGGATGGCGTCATCCTCGATCATCTCTCTGGCCGCCGTATTGGGGGTCGAATAGGTAATATACTCAAAATTCTTAAGGGCAATGTCCGGCCTGCAGATGAAATTCAGGAATTTCTCCGCATTTTCTTTATTCTGGGAATTCTTGGGGATCACCCAGGAATCGATCCAGATATTGGTTCCCTCCTTTGGGATCACATATTCCAGATCCGGGTTTTCCATCTGCGTATAGATCGCTTCTCCGGAATAGATCACACCGATGGCAGCCTCTCCGCCGATCATCTTGTCACGCACCTGGTCGATGACATACGCCTGTACCAGCGGCTTCTGCTCCACCAGAAGATTCTTCGCGGCTGTCAGTTCATCCAGATCTGTGGAATTTAAAGAGTATCCCAGATATCTCAATGCTACGGCAAAAGCATCACGGACGGAATCCTGCATGAGGATATTGTCTTTATATTTTTCATCCCACAGGATTCCCCAACTGTCCACAGGTTCGTCCACCATAGTTTTATTATAGAGGATCCCCACCGTTCCCCAGCAGTAAGGGATGGAATATTTATTTTCCGGGTCAAACTGCCGGGACTGCTCCATGTATTCCTCACCAATATACTGCAGGTTGGGAATATTGTCAAAATTGATCTCCGCGAGAAGATCGTTTTCGATCATCCTCTGTATCATATAATCGCTGGGGCAGACCACATCATAGGCGATAGCGCCGGAGCTCACCTTCGGATACAGGATCTCATTGGTTTCAAATTCTTCATAAACAACATCGATCCCTGTCTCTTCCTCAAAGATGGCGAGCACCTCGGGATCAATATATTCTCCCCAGTTATAAACAATCACCTTCTCAGAGTTCATCATCTGGTTACGGGACGCATAGTAAATCCCGCCGCCGACAAAAACAAGGCAGAAGGCTGCCGGGATCACACGGCGGATTACGATTCTTTTTACCTTTGACGGACGTTTTGCCTTCTTTTTCGCAGTACCTTCTTTTTTCTCCGGCGCATAATTGATCAGCAGAAGAAGCAGCAGCACTGAAGTAAAAAGAATGGTGGAAAGAGCGTAGATTTCCGGTTTGATACCCTTACGGACCTCCGTATAGATCTTGGTAGAAAGAGTATCGATTCCGGGCCCTTTGGTAAAATGCGTGATCACAAAATCATCCAGGGACATGGTAAACGCCAGCATAAAGCCTGAAAGAACCCCCGGAACGATATCCGGAAATACCACCTTAAAAAACGCCTGTAAAGGAGACGCCCCAAGATCCATGGCCGCCTCATAAGTATGACGGCTGGTCTGCTTCAGCTTGGGGGTCACGCTCAATATCACATAAGGGATATTAAACGTAATATGCGCGATCAGGATCGTCCCGAAGCCCAGCGTCATACGGCAGGCGATAAACAGCAGCATCAGGGAAATACCCATCACGATCTCCGCGTTCATCATGGGAATATTGGTCAGGCCCATATAAATGGTACGCCATCTCTGCTTCATCCCCTGGATACCGATGGCTGCCGCCGTACCAATAATGGTAGCGACTGCCGCCGCCACAAAGGATATGATCAGCGTCGTATAAAGGGCGCTCATGATCTGTTCGTTCTGAAACAGCTGCCGATACCATTTTAAAGTAAATCCTCCCCATTTAGCCCTTGTCTTAGAGTTATTGAAGGAAAGGACGATCAATGTTACGATAGGCGCGTAAAGAAGGATAAAAATGAGCGCCAGATATATTTTTTCCAGATATTTCTTAATCAAAATACCGAGCCCTCCTCATCTTTATCGTATTTTGCCACAAGGGCCATGCTTGCAATGATAAACACCATCAGCACCAGAGACAGGCCGCTTCCTACATGCCAGTTGCTGTTCTGCTTGAAGGACTGCTCGATGACGTTTCCGATCAGCAGGATCTTCCCGCCGCCCAAAAGGTCGGAGATAACGAAGGTGGTCAGCGCGGGCACAAAAACCATGGTGATCCCGCTGATGACTCCCGGAACGCTTAAAGGAAGCGTGATCTTCAGGAAGGTCTGAACCGGATTGGCTCCCAGATCTCTTGCGGCGTTCAGCACGTCCTTATCGATCTTGATCAGGACATTGTAAATGGGCAGTACCATAAACGGCAGGAAGTTATATACCATGCCAAGGATAATGGCATAAGGCGTATTGATGATCTCCAGCGCCGGAAGGTGCAGAAAACCAAGAATACTGTTGATAACGCCTGTCTTTTCCAGCAGGGTCTGCCATGCCATGGTGCGCAGAAGGAAATTCATCCACATGGGAAGAATAAAAATCAGCACAATAAAGCTTGACTGGTTCATATTCCTGGAGCTTAAGATCATGGCAAGGGGATAGGCCAGCAGCAGGCACACTGCTGTGCTTATAAAAGAAAGCAGAATGGAAATCCCCAATGCCTTCAGGTTCTCCGGCGTAGTAATCTGCGCCAGGTTTGCAAAGGTGAACGCTCCCTCGTCGTCTGTAAACGCATAGTAAACGATCAAAAGGAGGGGTATCACCACAAAGGATACAGACCAGAACAGATAAGGGCCTGCCAGATAACGTTTATTCTTCAATATTGACTGCCTCCTCATCTTCTGATTCCGGTTTTTTCATGATCTGAATGTCAAAGGGGTCTACATGGATGCTGACCTCCGTACCCACCGGGAACATATCCGTGCTGTGAACCAGCCATTCATAGTTATTTGCCATAACCTCCATCTCATAGTGTACCCCCTTAAAGATCAGGTGGGTCACGATCCCGTCGATGCTTCCCTCTCCCGGCTTCAAAAGATCGATATCCTCGGGGCGGATAACCACATCCACAGGCTTGTTGCGCCCGAAGCCTTCGTCTACACAGGGGAAATTTACGCCCAGGATCTTTACCAGACGGTCTTCCAGCATCAGCCCCGGGAGAATGTTGCTCTCTCCGATAAAGTCCGCCACAAAAGCGTTTTCCGGCTCATTATAGATACTCTCCGGCGTTCCGATCTGCTGGATATAGCCCTGGTTCATGACGACGATGGTATCGGACATGGTAAGGGCCTCTTCCTGATCATGGGTTACATATATAAAGGTAATGCCCAGCTCGTTTTTCAGGCGGATCAGCTCGTACTGCATATCCTGACGCATCTTTAAGTCCAGCGCTCCCAGAGGTTCATCCAGAAGAAGTACCTTCGGCTCGTTGACGATGGCACGGGCGATGGCGATCCTCTGCTGCTGGCCGCCGCTTAAAGAATCAGGCATACGGTTCTCGAAGCCGTCCAGATTGACCAGCTTTAAGGCGTATTTGATCTTGTCGTGAATATACTGCTTGCTCTTGTTTTTGATTTTCAGGCCGAAAGCAATATTTTCTGCGATCGTCATGTGGGTAAACAGGGCGTATTTCTGAAATACGGTGTTTAACTGGCGCTTATTCGGCGGAAGATTCGTAATGTCTTTTCCGTCAAAAATAACACGCCCGGAATCCGGGCTTTCAAACCCGCCCAGAATACGCAGCGTAGTTGTTTTGCCGCATCCGCTCGGACCAAGAAGAGTCAGAAACTCGTTCTCGCGGATATAAAGGTTCAGATCGTCAAGAACCGTCTGGGTACCATAGGACTTGGTGATGTTGATAAAATCAATCAGCTTGTTGCTCATGGCTCATTCCTCCATCATGTAGTATTTCGGCGCCGGTACCGGCCGCCGATAGAGGGAGTCCGGAGAATTATCTCCGCCGTGCAGATTTGCACGAAATATGCCGAAACAGCCTCCCTCGGCTCATTTCGACATTTAATATCTATTATAGTATGTCTTCCCCCCAAAGTCTATCATTTTCTCACGCCAGAGGGGTACAAAATTTCATTTACTTCCCATCTTCCCCTGCCTCCTGCCCCCAAAAACTGTATTTTTCCTTCTTTTTTCAGAGCTTTTATTCTATAATTCACGCAGGACGGACTGATATCCAGCTTTTCCGCGATCTGTTTTGCTGTAATCTCCGGGTTTTCTTTGAGCAGGTTCACTATGATTTCTCTGTCTTTCTTTTTCTGTTCCGGATAATCAAAGGCGTTTCCGTAACAGACGGTTATCCTGTTTTCGTGCGCTTCTATTGAAGGTGATTTTTTTGAGGATGGTATTTCTTTCGCATGTATTTCCAGTGCAGAGATTTCCTTTGGAGATACTTCCTGTGTAAAAAACAGTTCCATGTACCGGGGATATATAACAATTTGTTCTATCTCTTTCAATATTCCCTCCACACATGCCCCTTCAAATATGCGTTCTTCCCGCATAAATTCTTCCAGCTTGCAAATTCGTTCTTTCAGAGGCATAGCATGAGCTTCCTGTCTGCTGATTCCCTGTATTTTTTCCTGTATGGCATTTAATTTTTGTTCCAATTCTGTTTGCTTTGCCTGATAGACCTCATCTGACAGGACGCCAGTCAGTAATTTATCCACCAGAGTATTCATCTGTTCTTTTGTTTTTTCTTTATTTCGCTCTTCTCTGTCCAATTCCGGCTTCAGATTTTTCTCCTGCAAAGTAATCTGCAGAAGCTGTTTCATCCTCCCTATTATTTTTTCTTTTTCTATTGGACGGATTTCGCTGAATTTCCTGTAAAGGATATGGTACAGTTTTTCTTCTTTTAAATGAATATTATCACAGTCTGTTCTTCCGGATTCTATATAACATTTACATTTCCACTCATAAATTTTTTCGCCGTTCCGATATCTTCGCCGCACTGTGCGGTAATAAGGTGCGTGACAGTTCCCACAGAAAAGCTTTCCGCTAAGGGGAGTTTTACCGGGATTTTTTCCATTGGCAACTCCGGTCTTTTCCTTCGCAGCAGTTCGGTTTTCTTTTTCAAATATAGACCCTTCTCTTTTTTCCAGCCGGGCTCTGTCAGTCATTTTTTGATTGGCAAGTTCCCATAATTCTGCTGACACAATGGTCGGAACTTTGTTTTCATAAATAAACTGCTGTTCTATGGGAACCGGCAAAGTTCTTTTTGAATCAAAATCATAGTGCTTCCGGTTCATCACAACAGTTCCTTTATTCAGAGGGCTGCGGATCATTCTTCGGATATCGGCATCAGAAAAGGGATTGCCCTTTCGATTAACAATCCCTTCGTTTCTTAATATTGCCGCAATTCTGCGGCAGCCATATCCTGCGGCACACAACTCGTACATCCGACGCTTTATCTGCGCTTCCTCTTCCACAAGCACCACGCTTTTATCCGGCAGTTTTTGATAACCATATGTATGGGAGGTTAAAATTACTGCTCCTCCGTTTTTCTGCCGGTTATGGTGCGCATTATTAATTTTCTTACTGAGCTCCCGGCTGTAATCCTCTGCCAGAATTGCTTTGATTCCCGTAATCAATGCGTCGTCGGTACTGTAAAACTTCTGCTCAATATAAATATAAAGCTTTTTTCGGGAAACCGTAAGCCTGTCAATGAACAGATACCAGTCCCGGGTATTCCGCATTAACCTGTCCTGGGATTTAATTACAATAATATCGAACTTATCAAGAAGCAGATCCTCATACAGACGGTTATATTCCGCCCGTCCCTTTGTACTTGTAGCGGAACGGCTTTCCACATAGAAATCCGTCAGGAACCAGCCCTTCCCTTGCACGCACTCCCGCGCCTCCTGTACCTGATTTGCCAGAGCGTCCTTCTGGCTTTCCTCTTCCGTGCTGCACCGGGCGTAAATCACTGCCCGAAGCCCGCTCATATACTATCCTCACGGATTCTTTCTGTCAATTTCACCTTTTCGCCCGGCGTAATGACATGTTCCTGTTCCATCCGGTCGATAAGCTTTTGCATCACATTCTTTTCCTGCTGAGTTAAGACTGCTTTTCCCGTATCCGATGATCCTTTAAAATTTTCTGTCATAGACGTTTGGGTACTCCCGCTGCTAATTCTTTGCTACATTCTATGCAGAACGGGCTTTTCCTGTTACTGTTCACTCCTTCTCTCTAATCGTAGTATTTGCCCTATTCCGGTATGCTTCTGCAAGTTTTATGCCTTCTGCCACTTTACTTGCCTGCTGATAATAAAAATTTACCGCCGCCCGAAATACTTCCGGGCGTTTTCCCTGAAGCAGATCCGGACTAAACTGTGCCTCTTTCTGATAAAGAAATGTTTTTCCGGAAACAACAAGATAATTCTTTTGCGTATCTATATCAATAATTAATTGCGGGGATTCCCCTATATAAAGTTTCCTTCCCTGAAGCTTTACAGGTATCTGCTGCATTCCATGCTACCTCCTGACTGTGAAGTCCGATTACCAATACTTTTCCTTTTTCCAAATCTTCCTGCCGTCCATAAATAGCTGCAGATACTCAATTTTCCGGCAGATTGTCTGCACAATTTTTTGTATCCGTTCTTCAGGCATTTCCGTGTATTCGCTCAGAAGCTGCTTTGCAATTTCCGGTAAACCTTCTAATTTCGCAATCGGGAACCATGTCGGCTCCTTCACATACCGGAGCATCTCCACCTCACGCTTGCAAAATGATGTAACCTTTAAATCCAGAAGCCCGCTTTTTGCCGGAATGAACTCCTGATTATAATATAAAGAATTTCCTGTATCAAAAATCGGAGCCATTGCCACCAGTTTTCGTTGCTTTTCGCTGTAAAGAAATCCAAAATTATTATAATGCCTGTCCGTATTGCTCAAAACAAAGTCTGTGAGAATTGTATATTCCAACTGCCTGCGCACAACTGCCTCTTCCATTCCATGCAGCACTGCCTGTTGAATTACTGCTTCATATTCTGATATCTCATTTGGAACCTTATAATTTTTTACCAGTTGATAAGCAGATACAAATTCCAAATCCTGCGAAGTAAAAAGCTCGTTCAAAGAACATGGTACTTCCTGTCCTCCTATCAGAATTTTATCCATAACGTAAGTCACGTAATTGTCCCATCCTAACAGTTCATGCATTCTGCCTGCAATTACTTCATTCACTGATTGCTGACCATAATCATTTGCATTAACCTTTAACAGATACCTTTTTCCATTCCTGATAACCCACTTTTTCTTCATTTCACCATTTACAGAAGAAGACGGTGAAAATCTGGAAATATGTCTGTCTGCATCAATTCTTCCGGAATCTGTCAGAAGATTTCCCATCTCATCAGAAAAAGCATTTTCATAAAAATTAATATCTTTCCAGTACAATTCCTCTCCGACAGGCTGCAGCCAATAATGATCCGTCAAACTCAAACCATATCCGGAAAGCATCAACGACTGACAGGTATCCTCCCCCATGTACGCCAATACCTGCTGAATGCCACGCCTGGTATCCGGAATCGCTCTTAGCTGCCACCATTGCGCAATCTGGCTGCTCTCCCCATTGCATCCGACAGGAAGTTCCTCCGGTAAAAACACTTCAATCACATATTCCAGTTTTCCGGAAACAGAATCCATATATACCAATGCAACATCCAGATCTTTGTGCTTTAAAACATATAATTCTTCATGTATCAGCGCTTTCATAAACCTCTGCCTCCTTTTACTGCTGCCTATAGTTCCCTCTATTATATATAAGTGTATTTAAAATTCTGTTACGGTATCAGTATATCACAGTCCTCAATATCGTAGCAAGCAGCAGTAAAGCGGACATTTGCATTCTGTCATAATGCCTACGCACCTTTTTAAGCTTACCTGGGTGTTAATGTCTATCGTGATCCTTTGCATTATAGCCATGGCTTTATACGGGATCCTGAATTTTATCGAAAAAAAATATTTAAAGCGCATCTGATACAGGCAAGGTTTCTTTATCGCACAAGAAACCGGTAAATATCATATGCCAGATGTTCCACTGATTGCTTTCAGAAACAAACAACATAATTTCTTATGCGCCACAAAAGGGAACTGCTCCACCATACTTTGGTGTAACAGTTCCCTTAAAACCGCTAATTCTCATTTGTAACAATATTCTGCATCCATACGCCTTTTTTGACCAGAATAAATCCAATGGCACATTTGATCCAGTCTCCAACCTGAACCAGCGCCAGGATATATACTACATACAGATCCGTATACCTGCTCAGGAAATACGCGATCGGCACACTCACGCACCAGATAAACACACTGTCAAAAAAGAACGTCACCAGTGTCTTCCCGCCTGAGCGGAGGGTAAAATAAGCGGCATGCAAAAATGCATTCTGAGGCATAAAGATCGCCTGCACAATAATAAACCGGGCAGCCAGAGTCCTTGCCTCCGGCGTTGTGTTGTATAACCTCGGAAATGCCGGAGCGATCACCAGCATCACAGCCGCCACAATGGTACAGCAGAAAACGGAAAAAGCGATCATCTTATTGTCCGTATCCCTGGCTTCCTCCATCTTACCGCCGCCCAGAAGCTGTCCAACGATTATGGCCACAGAATCACCCAGCGCAATAAATACTACATTAAAGACATTATTAATGGTATTGGCAATATTCAGCCCTGCCACTACATTCAGCCCTCTTACAGAATAACACTGGGTCAGCATTGCCATAGCGGACGCCCACAGAGTTTCATTCAAAAGCAGCGGCATTCCTTTGATAAAGAACTTCTTCACCAAAGCCCCGGGAACCTTCATTGTCCGGTAAAGCCCTACTATATAGCTGTTTCTCTCTTTATGCCTGTGAGTCCATACAAGAACCACCGCCGCTTCCACATAACGGGACATCACTGTCGCCACTGCCGCGCCTACAACGCCAAGCTTTGGAAACCCGAACTTTCCGTAGATCAACAGATAATTAAAGGTAAGGTTAACCGCCACGGCAATGAGCCCGGCCCGCATGGGAACCACTGTTTCACCGCACTCCCTCAGAGTGCTGGCGTATACCTGAAGCATCATAAATGCCGGAAGTCCAAGCAGCATTACCAACAGATATTTCTTTCCATAACTCAGCGCCGCAGCCAGGTCCCCGCCGTCACTGCTGCCGTTCAGATACATCTGAATAAGACTCTCTCCAAACACCAGAAACAAAAGGATCGCCCCCGCGGTCAGGATCACTGCCATCCATATCTTATAGCGGAAGGTATGGCGGACACCCTCGTCATCCTTCTGGCCGAAATACTGTGCCGTAAAAATCCCCGCTCCGGACAGTCCTCCAAAAATACAGAGATTATACACAAAAATCAACTGATTTACGATAGCCACTCCGGACATCTGCTCCGTTCCCACCTGCCCGACCATAATGTTGTCCAAAAGGCTGACAAAATTAGTAATACCGTTCTGGATCATGATCGGCACTGCGATGGCGAGCACCATTTTGTAAAAATTCCTGTCTCCTACAAATTTCTTCCGTAAATTCCCCTTCATAACAAATTCCCTCATCCTTATGTCTGAATAATCAAGTATGCATTGCAATGATCAGGCAGCAGCCTTGGCGCTTACCAGATATTACAAGCAGTCTTTCATATATATCATAAAAATGAAGGAATTTCAAGTGGATTTTCTTCAAATCTATATAGAATAATTGATTATCTTTTTAGAAGTTCTTATATGCCGTTATAGCCTGTGTTTGCTTCAAAAATTGGTGGTCTAACATGAGCGCGATATTATCCTACATGAACAGGATACACAGATACGATAAAGGGAATGCCCCGATGGAATTTAGTTTTCCTCCGGGTATTCCTCTTTTTTATTTCGATAATTCTTCCAACATCAGCTTTTCCAGACGCAAAATATCTGGAAAGACAATTTTAATCCCTCTTGTATCAGCATACAATCCTCCGCCTAAAAGAGCAGCCCCGCCTTTTCAGACAGGGCTGCAAAATTTTCGAGCCAGACATTTATTAGACGCTTCTGGTAAGCGAGCAAA
>JAUNGB010000164.1 GCA_030524715.1 Eubacteriales bacterium
TTCATCATATCCTCCGGCAAATGCTGACCGTCGCAGTCCATGACTCCGATCACATATCCATCCCAGCTTTCCTCTTGCCCTGACTGGATGGCCATAGTGGTATTCCCTTGCGGGAGTTTCTCTTTCTCAGGCCGAATGCCCCTGATGATATCCTCCTGTGTAAGTTCTTCTTTCACATAAGTTAATGCCGTTTTGATTGCGGCTCCTTTCCCACGGTTTTCAGAGTGCTTTAAAATAATACAAATATCACTGATTTTATCAAAAACCTTCTGATACTCTTCGCCACTGCCATCATCTACTACCACGATCCGGCATCCATACCCCCAAAGCTGGTCCGTAATGGTTACTAATGTTTCATCCGGCTTATACGCTGGTATAATCACAACTGACATCCTGCCATCTTCTTTCTTTTACTTTCAACATCAAAAAACCTCTTGTTTGTTTCTGCGGTTATCTTAACAGCCAGCATTAAACAAACAAGAGGGGTTTTCCTAAATATTTCCTAAACATTAATCATGATTTTCACCATATACTGCAATTCAAAAAATCCCAAAGGATCACTCCTCTGGGATTGTAAATTTGTACCCTACACCTCGGACGGTCTGGATATACTTTGGTTTTCTTGAATCTGTCCCGCTGATCTCCACCTGCATCGGGATGATTTTCACAGACGGGATTTTTGCCAGCGGGCTGTCGGATAAATCCGCTGTTGCATCTGTAAATAACTGATATGTCCCCATGGACTACTCTCCTTTGTTGCATCCGCCGCAGCCATGCCAGAGTTCCTCCGCCTTCGGCGTCCAGTTTTCCGCATAGGAAGACGTCTTATCGCACAGATGATCGACGCTTTCCGGGCTCTGGTAATCGGTACTCACCGCACCCGTATCCTTCACCATAGCCCGCAGCTTTTCCGGATTTTCCAGCATCGGACATGGACGGAGCATATTTTCATTGAAGGGCTGACCGTCATGGTATGCCATAAACAGCGGGCTTCTCAGCGCATCCAGCAAAGAGGTATCATGGATATTGCAGTTGGAATAATGGATGAATACGCAAGGCTCCACATCTCCCTTCGCGTTGATGTGCAAGTATCTCCGCCCTCCTGCAATACAGCCGCCAACATACTGCGCGTCATTCTGGAAGTCCATCGTAAAGATAGGCTTGGTATTGCGGAAAGCACGGATATGATGGTAAACCTCTTCTCTCTGCTTCGGAGTAGGAAGCAATTCTGCAGCCGCGCCATTTCCAACCGGCATATAATGGAAGAACCAGCAGAATAACGCCCCGGAATCAATCAGGCAGTCAAAAAATTCTTCGCTGGTAATGTCTGCATAGTTCCGGCTGGTATAGCAGGCAGAAATACCGAAGGGCAGCTTATGCTCTTTCAATAGCTTCATCGCCCGTACAACTTTTTCGTAGCTTCCTTCCCCGCGGCGGCTGTCATTGGCATCTTCAAAGCCTTCCAGGGAAATGGCAGGAACAAAATTTTTGACCCGCAGCATTTCCTGGCAAAATTTCTCATTGATGAGGGTGCCATTGGTAAAGGATAGGAACTCGCAGTCCGGATGCATCTCACAAATCCTTATCAAATCGGACTTTCGTACCATCGGTTCTCCGCCGGTGTATATGTACATATAGGTTCCCAGTTTCTTGCCCTGGCGGATGATAGAATCGATCGTTTCCAGGCTCAAATTCAGCTTATGCCCGTACTCCGCAGCCCAGCACCCGGTACAGTGCATATTACAGGCGGAGGTGGGGTCCAAAAGGATGGCCCATGGGACGTTGCAGCCGTATTTTTCGCTCATGTCCTCCTGGGTAGCGCTGCCCTTTAAACTGGCATTAAACAAAAAGTTCTGGAAAAACGCCTTGCGGACGCCGGGATCTAACTCGTACACTTTTAAAATAAGCTGGTACCAGTTCCCTTTTTCATCGATTACCTTACGAATCGCATCCCGCTGGCTCTCATACCAGCCGTCCGGGGAATATTTATCCACAAGAGCCATCAGCTTAGGGATATTTTCCTCCGGGTTTCCCTCAATATATTTAAGCGCCTGATTAACTGCAAAATTCTGCATTGCATTCTTTATAGATGTATTCATAATTACGTTCTCCTTTTCTTTGGTTTGTTCCAATTATAGAAATTCAGATCAGCAAAGTCACTGGACACACAAAAACATACGTCCTAAATTATGACGCCGCAAAAGTTTTGTTACATTTTAAGACACGAAGCCTTTCGTGTCCCTTGCGGTCACGCCTCTTTTATCGTAATGTTTCAGTAAAATAAAGAAAATATGTCTGTATTTTGAAAGGAGTGGATATACATGGAAAACAGTATGTCTCGGATCTTCATTGAAACAATCATAAAACGAACCTTAAGAAATATTAAAGACAATCCGGAACGCGGTATCCGTAATCTGATCGATATGGCGCTGCAATTCTCGGAAGGACGATTTCAGAAAGATTTCTTTACTGCTGCACAGACCATGCTTCAAAACGAAAACAGCGCTTACTATGATCTGGTGCGGAATGTGGTAAACCGCACAGATTCGGACCGTCTGCTTACTTTTGGGATGAACCTCGGCTATAACGGATGTACCATAGGCGCACAGCGTATCCGGGAAAATGAGGAAAAGTTTCATTGCAATATCCCCTGGGCAATTACCCTCTTAATCGATGAAGAACATTTTGAAAATAATAATCAGAAGTATCATGCCATCATCCGGGAAGGGGAATTTCTCGGCATTTATGTGTGGATGCTTTTCCCTGTGTGGCATCCGGAAAAAATACTGTCCCTTGCAGAAAAGCATCCCGACAGCGCCTTCTGCATTTTCTGCAGGGCAGAAGATATCACCGGCTTATTTCTGGACGAAGTTTCCATGCTGCATAATGTAATGGTTCTTGTCCGCTATGAAGAAAATTCTTCTGCGGTTTTTGATCTTCTCCGCAGAGAAAAGCTGCTTTACTCCGCATGGTATCCATATGGGCAAAAGGATACAGAAGCTATCATAAATGGCGATCTGTTCAGCTCTATTGCACAGTGTGCCCCTGCCTTTACCGTACTATTGCCTGAAAAAAAATGTCCCGAAATCATCCGGAAACTGGTATATAAAACGGTAAAACAGACACGCAGCGAGCAGTTGTACCCTACGCTGATCTGGGAATTTCAGGGCGATAACGATCTGATCGATGCCATCATCTCCGACGATGCATGCTCTGTTTATTTTGACGCAAACGGGAACCTGTGTACTTTGGATCAGGAAATAGAAAGCCCCTGCCATAACCTGTTCCAAAACACCCTTTCGGACATCCTTATAAACGGATGTCACAAAAAGACAACTAAGGCCGCATGCATACAGTAAAACAGAATGATGCAGGGAGTTCTCCTCCCTGCATCATTCTGTATCCTCATTCAATTGTTGATGTACGACATCTGCTCCCTGGCAGATAAGCTGAAGCAGTCTGTCCACAAACTCATCCGGCGGCATACATTCTTTATCCAGCAGCCAGCGTTCCATCGCGCAAACCACCGCGTCTGTAAAAAAATTGAGTTCAAAATCATCCTCTCTGTCTCCAAACAGCTCAGAAAACCGACTCTTTATAAGAAGCATAATATATTCCCGAAAATGCTCGGAAAAAGAATTCTGCCCCTGGATTTTCAATGCTTTGCGGTAAAAATCCCTGTTCTCATAAAAATAATGGCACATATCCCGAATGGATTCTATTCGTTGTTCCGTTTTTTTCGCTCTGGAATGCCTTTGAACAAATGTAAGAAACTCCACATCAAATATCCAGTTGAGCAGATCATATTTATCCTTGAAATGATAATAAAAGCTTTTGCGGTTCATATCGCATAATTCACAAATCTGCCCCACCTGTATCTTATCAAAGGGCATCTGTTCCATAAGTTCCCTCAATGCGGCTGCTAACGCCCGTTTTGTAATATTCGAATCAGCCATAGCCTTCCCTCCTCATATCGAGCTAAATTTTCAAGATGTTAAAACAAAATTTTTAATTGCAAATAACTCCCATGCTGCCAATTTTTTCTGAACAGCAGGTATAAAAAAAGACAAGCCTTACCCACTTTCAGCAGATAAGTCTCGTCAATTAAGGTGATACCAGGACGAACCTCCGATATGTTGGTATCTCCACGCAATACGTTGACTACTCCCTTATTTAGTCATTAGAATACCAGAAAATCTACGATTTTTCAACAAAAAACGATCCTGTATTTTTGGACAAAACAGCCTGCGCGTCAAAAAAGGTAACAAATTTCACTCCATGCGGAAAAATAGGACGCATATCTTGCGTCCAGTATAGCATACGTGTCAAGGGGTGCAAGATGCAGATACTAAAGCCCAAAGTCTTTGTACTCTATTTTCATCTCTGTTTTCCTTAAAATAAGAAGAGGAGGAATTTCTTCCCCCGCCTCTTCCTCTAATGTTCCGCACTCGGGATTTAGGTGGCGGGACACCTTCCTTAATGTTTCGCACTTGAATCACGGTGTTCTATTGGGCGGTGCCACTGCCGGACTGCTGGCTGCCGGAACCAGAAGGCTTCCCAATGTCATCTGCCAAATAATTTCAGAACAACAAAAAACCTTGATTTCTCAAGGTTTTCAAGTGCCGCAGACCGGAATCGAACCGGTACGGGTATCGCTACCCACGGGATTTTAAGTCCCGGGCGTCTGCCAGTTCCGCCACTGCGGCATAT
>JAUNGB010000064.1 GCA_030524715.1 Eubacteriales bacterium
AGTTTGCTGTATTTTATAGTTTTTGCAGGTATGGGAGAAAGGATTATGAGTGCACAAAAGGAAAAGCAGGCTCTTTCGCAGATGTCTGATATGCAGATTTACCTGAAGCTGTTTCTTACGACGCTGGCTTTGAGTGCAAGTACCTTTGGAGGCGGCTTTGTAATCATCAGTATGATGAAGCAGAAGTTTGTGGAAGAGCTTGGGTGGCTGGAAGATGATGAAATGCTCGATATGACGGCTATCGCCCAGTCCTCGCCCGGGGCTCTTGGAGTTAATATAGCGATCGTGGTGGGGTATCGGTTAAAAAAATTCCGGGGCGCGGTGATTTGTACTCTGGGCGCGGTCATACCGCCGTTGGTGATTATATCTGTTATTTCTGTGTTT
The DNA here is from genome assembly GCA_030524715.1 of Eubacteriales bacterium. Lineage (GTDB taxonomy): Bacteria > Bacillota > Clostridia > Lachnospirales > Lachnospiraceae > Blautia_A. Next base: position 385 of record JAUNGB010000064.1, read on the forward strand.
TATAATCAGTTTAAGGATAATGCTTATATTGCCATTGCTTTGCAGGTAATGCGCGCCGGGGTGGCCGCTGTTATTGCTGATGTGGTGATAAGCCTTGCGGGAAATGTCATAAAGACAAAGAGCGTGTTGTGGATTGCCATGATGGGCATTGCATTTATCGCCGCGTGCTTTTTTAAAGTCAGCGCAGTTGTCCTGATCCTGGTATGCGGATGTATCGGTCTTCTCAGGGTGATCTGTGATAAAGGGAAGGAGACGGGCAAATGATTTATCTGGAATTGTTCTGGGCGTTTTTCCAGATCGGGTTATTAAGCTTCGGGGGCGGATATGCGGCAGTGCCTTTGATCCAGAGCCGGATCGTAGAAACAAATCACTGGCTGGAAATGAGTCAGTTTGCGGATCTTATCACCATAGCCGAAATGACTCCGGGACCTATCGCGGTCAACAGCGCTACCTTTGTGGGGCAGCAGATCGCAGGGCTTCCGGGGGCGATAATCTGTACCTTTGGCTGTGTTTTGCCTTCCTTTGTGATCGTGCTGGCTTTATCCTGGCTTTATATGAAGTACAGAAGTCTTAAGACTATGCAGGGGATACTTGAGGGACTCAGGCCGGCGGTGGTTGCCATGATCGCGTCAGCAGGGCTGTCTCTCTTGGCGCTGGCATTATTTAATTCTTCTCTGCCGCAGGTGCAGGCGGCTGATTTCAGAACTGTAGAGGCTGTTATTTTCTGTGTTTGTCTGGTTCTGCTGCGGAAAACAAAGATCGGAGCGATTCCGGTTATTTTTGGCTCCGGGATTGTCGGAACGATCATATATGCTTTCATGGGTGTGGTCTGATGTGCGTGTATAGTTTACAGGAAAGCCGTTTTACAGGGAAGCTGACGGTGAAGAACAGAAAAATAGTCACTGTTCACATCTACGGTGTAAGCAGTAACAAAAATACGATAGTGATAATAAACGGGAAAGATAATGCTAGATAAAGAGAGAAGGATGTTTTATAATATCCTATGATATCAGGGGCAAAAGATCATATTTGTCATGCCTGCCCGGAAACTGCAAAATGAGGAGGAAAAAATGGATAATATTACAAGAAGAGATTTGGGACTACCATATATTTCAGATGATGCTGTTATGGAAGAGCAGAAGGTGTGCAGAAGAATTCTGCAGAGGTTAAATACAGCGGACCGTTCTGATTTTGAAGAGCTTTCCAAAATTGTGAAGGAACTGTTGGGAAAGTCAGAAGGAGCGTTTATCAATCCTCCGTTTTATTGTGATTACGGTTCTCACATTGAAGTCGGAAAGAACTTTTTTGCCAATTATAATTGTACTATTATTGATGTGGCAAAGGTTAAGATCGGAGACAACTGCCAGATGGCCCCGAATGTAGCAATCTATACTGCAGGCCATCCCCTGCATCCGGTGTCCAGAAATTCCATGTATGAATACGGAATTGAGGTTACGGTCGGGGATAATGTGTGGATCGGAGGAAATACAGTGATTCTCCCTGGCGTACATATCGGAGATAATGTTGTTATTGGCGCGGGAAGCGTGGTCTCCAAGGATATCCCGGACTGGAGCGTGGCTGTGGGAAATCCCTGCAGAGTAATTAAAAAGATTACGGAAGAGGACAGGAAGTATTACTACAAGGATCGGGAATTTGACGAAGAGGCCTGGGCTGCGATTGAAGAGTTCGCGAAGAAGCAGGAAAAATAAAGAATCAAAAGCTGCTTAAAATTTCACATCATCTCATAAAGAGGGCCGGTGAACTGGGTTGACTACAGTTTATCGGTTCTTTTTTTGTATATTAGAAAGTTTTATAGAAACTCCAGAATCAACCGGCGGTAGAGTTTCGTTTGCAACTTCAAATATCCGGTTATTGTAGACGGACTTCTGTCAGGGTAAAATATATCAGAGACAGGGATTCGGTTCAGCGTAGCTGACCCGAATCCTAAACAAGATTCGCGGGCGAGACTTGAATCTTATTCAATAGGAGGACACAGAAATGCTGGATAATAAGAAAATAGCAGGATTTATTGCAAAAAAGAGAAGAGAGTCCGGGCTGACCCAGGCGGAGGTCGCGGAAAATCTCAAGGTATCCTTTCAGGCGGTATCCAAGTGGGAAAACGGGACTCTTCCCAATATTGAAATGTTAGTGGAGCTGGCTGAATTATTACACGTTACCGTGGACGAAATCCTTGCCGGAAGTGAGAAATGCGAGGAAAGCTTTTCTTACAGCAAGGCGGGGGTGGATATTTCTTATACGGATTCCATGAAAAAAGAAATGGCTGTTTACCTGAAATCAGAGGATAAGCGTGTGCTGAACGGCCTTGGCCCTTTTGCATCTTTATATGATATCGATTTTCCGGAAATCAAAAATCCGGTGTTGGTCCTGAAATCGGAGGAGCCTGGTTCCAAGCAGAAGCTTGCAATGGAATATGGCTATTGTGAATCTATCTGCCACGACATGATTAATCATCTGGTCAATGATATTGCCGTTATGGGAGCCAGGCCTCTGGCTGTATTGGATACGATCGTTTGTGGAAATGCGGAAAAAGAGACGATAAAATCCTTTGTAAAAGGAATTTCTGCCGCCTGCCGGGAAAATGAGTGTACGTTAGTGGGCGGGGAAACATCCATACAGCCCCAGGTAGTAGACAGAGGCGTGTATATCCTGACATCCAGTATTGCCGGAATTGTATCAAAGGATGAAATTATAGACGGCTCAGCAATAGAAGAGGGCGATGCGGTACTGGCAGTGGCGTCCAACGGACTCCATACGAACGGATATTCTCTGGTACGTATGCTGATGGACAGGATTCCCCGGATAAAGCTGGACAAAGTTGAAGGAGAAACCTTTATCGAGCAGATCATGAAGCCTCATGCGCCATATTATAAAGCGCTGAAGTCCGTTACCCGCAAATCTGGTATTCACGGAATGGCCCATATTACCGGAGGCGGAATCGAAGGAAATCTGTGCAGGATTATTCCGGATAGCCTGACAGCAGAAATCGATTTATCCTCTGTCAGGCCGCTGCCGATTTTTTCTTATATCAGAAAGACAGGAAATATAAAAGAAGAGGAAATGCTTTCCACTTTTAACTGCGGCGTGGGCCTGATCATCGTTGCGGCAAAGGAAGAAAGCGTGCAGATCCGGAAACAGATTTCCGGATTCTATGATTGCTATGAGATTGGACAGATCAGGAAGGGAAATAAAAAAGTTGTTTTCAGGCAGCATATCGAATGGTAAAAGGAGAAAAGCTGAGTAATCTGTGATTGGTGATGCGGAAAAAAACATATGTTTTGATTTTTGCGAAAATTACCTTGACATCTGAGAACGTGTGTTCTATAATAGGGTAAAAGGAACGAATGTTTGGAGGACGTTATGGTAATACAGGAATCTATGAGCATAATGGAAAAACTGGAGATATTGTCGGATGCTGCGAAGTATGACGTTGCCTGTACTTCCAGCGGCGTGGACCGCAGAGGCGACGGAAGGGGAATCGGGAACAGTATTGCGGCAGGCATCTGTCACAGCTTTGCCGGGGATGGAAGGTGCATCAGCCTCCTGAAAGTTTTGTATACCAATGAGTGCGTATTTGACTGCAAATACTGTATTAACAGGGCTTCCAATGAAGTGGCGCGGGCCAGCTTCACCCCTGAAGAGATCAGCAGGCTTACGATAGAATTTTACAGGCGTAATTATATAGAAGGACTATTTTTAAGCTCCGGTGTAAAGAACAGTCCGGATGAGACGATGGAGGAACTGATCCGTTCGGTGGAGTTGCTCCGCAATCAATATCATTTTCAGGGATATATTCACCTGAAGGTAATTCCGGGAGCGTCGCCGGAGCTTATTGAACGTGCCGGATATCTGGCAGACAGGCTGAGCGTGAATCTGGAACTGCCTACGGCAGAGGGATTGAAGCGTCTGGCTCCGCATAAAAGCCGCAGGACTATCTTAAGGCCTATGAAACAGATTCAGATGCGTCATGGGCAGAATAAGGAGGAATTGGCTTTATACCGCCATACTCCTAAGTTTGCCCCGGCAGGACAGAGTACGCAGATGATCATCGGAGCTACGGGGGAAAGCGATTATCAGATCCTTTCGGTGGCAGAATCCCTGTATCAGCAGTTTTCTTTAAAGAGAGTGTTTTATTCGGCCTTTGTGGCGGTCAATGAGGACAAGGAGCTTCCCATGCTTCCCCAGGGGCCTCCGCTTCTTCGGGAGCACCGTCTGTATCAGGCTGACTGGCTGCTGCGGTTTTATGGTTTTCGGGCGGAAGAACTGCTGTCGGAGAAGCATCCCAATTTCAATCTTCTTCTTGACCCTAAGTGTGACTGGGCTTTAAGCCATCTGGAACAGTTTCCTGTGGAGATCAATACGGCGGATTACCATACCCTGCTTCGTGTTCCGGGAATCGGAGAAAGGTCAGCCTCACGCATTGCCCGGGCAAGGCGGCATCATTCTCTGGATTTCCCGGATTTGAAAAAAATCGGGGTTGTACTGAAGCGGGCGTTGTATTTTATTACCTGCAATGGTAAAATGATGTATCCCACAAAATTGGATGAGGATTATATTCTCAGGAATATGCTCGCGCCGGAAGAGCAGTTTCCGGTACATTTTTCGGAAATTACCTATCGGCAGCTATCTCTTTTTGATGATCAGTTTCTCTCTGGCGACATTGGAAATTCAGTGATACAAACAGTTCAAAAGCCGCTTGGAGAAGGGGGATTCTGATGGATTATGAGAAAAGAGTCTTAATTTGCGAGGATACCCTGGAGGGAATTTTTTCGGCAGTATATGACGGGTGGCATTATGGCGCTAAAGGACTTAATGTGGAAATTGTTACCCGGGAACCGGACGATATAGAGTTTTTCTGTACTTATGAGACGATACCCTCTGATGGGGAAAAGGCTCAGAAGGTGGCCCGTTCCGTACGGCGTAAATTGGGATATTCTGTGTATGAGCATATCTGCTATGCAGCGGTATCCGCACATCCGGATAAAGGAACTGCTGTTTTCCGCGTGCTGCTTAAGGCGCTGGGAAATGGAAAATGCAGGCGGGATATTATGGAAGCGCTGGCAGACCCTGATGTGTGCCTGGTTGCGAAGCTTCGTACGAAGGTGTGGCACGAACTCCACAGATTTTACGGCTTTGTCCGTTTTCGTGAAATCGGGGGAGGCGTATTGTTTGCCAGGATCACTCCGGACAATGATATCCTGCTCATGCTCGCGCCTCATTTTGCGGATCGTTTTCCGAATGAGAACTGGATGATCTATGACGCTAAAAGGCAGAAGGCGCTGCTCCATCCAAGGGGAGGGGAATATACGCTCCGCACAGGAATAAAATTGACGGAAGAATACCGGGAGGCGCCGGGAAAGACGGAAGAATATGAAGAACTTTGGAAAGCGTTCTGTAAAAGTATTACCGTGGAGGCCCGGAAGAATCCCGGACTTCAGCAGCAGTTTGTGCCGCTGAAATTCCGTCCGGATATGGTGGAGTTTGAACGCAGATAAGCATTCCCCGCTTTAAGTGCGCAGAGTACTAAGCGGCGGGTATAAGGGGATGCTTATGTCAGTGGGAGTTCAAATCTCCCACTGACAAGTCGCGTAGCGACCTGCGTTCATGAGCATGTAGCAAAGCGGAATGCGAATGTCCGCTTTATTGCAAGCCGTAAAGGGGCTTGCGCTTATGAGCATGTAGGAAGACGAGGGCAGGAACAGACTATGGAGAAACCAATCATCCGTATTTCCGTCAGGAATCTTGTAGAGTTTATTTTACGAAGCGGCGATCTGGACGCCCGCAGAGGTACCGGGGATAAAGAAGCCATGCTAAAGGGAAGCCGCCTGCACAGAAAGATCCAGAAGCAGATGGGAAGCAATTACCGGGCAGAGGTTTCTTTGAAAAGAATCACAGAATACGACGACCTGATCCTTCAGGTGGAAGGCAGGGCTGACGGGATCCAGACAGAAGAGGATAAGGTGACCATTGATGAGATTAAGGGGATCTATGCCAATCCGGAGCATTTGAGCGAGCCGGTTATGGTACACCGTGCCCAGGCAATGTGCTATGCCAGGATTTATGCGGAAACAGAGCAGCTTGAGGAGATTGGGATCCAGATGACCTATGTAAATCTGGATACGGAAGAAATCAGGCGTTTTCAGGAGACAATCTCCTATCAGGAGCTTGTACAGTGGTACCAGGAGCTTACGGACAAATATCATAAATGGCTGTCTTATCAGCTTAAATGGAAGAGACAGAGAAATGCCTCGATGGAGGGACTGGAATTTCCGTTTCCTTACCGGGAGGGCCAGAAAAAGATGGTATCAAGCGTATACCACACGATTTCGGCGGGAAAGCAGATTTTTATCCAGGCGCCTACCGGTGTGGGAAAGACCATGTCGACGGTGTTTCCAGCCGTCCGTGCTGTGGGGGAGGGAAAGGGAGAAACGATTTTTTATCTGACTGCCAAGACCATAACCAGAACCGTTGCGGAAGAGGCGTTTTCTATATTAGCGGAAAAAGGCCTGAAGTTTAAGGTGATTACCATTACCGCCAAGGAGAAACTCTGTTTCTGCGAAAAAACAGAATGTAATCCCATTGCCTGTCCCTATGCCAGAGGGCATTTTGACAGAGTAAATGACGCTGTTTTTGAACTATGGACGTCAGGACAGGCGTTCAACAGGGAAGCTTTAAGGGAACAGGCGGAGAAATGGCAGGTATGCCCTTTTGAAATGTGCCTGGATCTTGCCGTATGGGCAGATGCGGTCATCTGTGACTATAATTATGCTTTTGACCCAAATGTGCATTTGAAAAGGTTTTTTGGGGAAGGCGTTACCGGAAAATATATTTTTTTAATTGACGAAGCCCATAATCTTGTGGAGCGCGGACGGGAAATGTACAGCGCGTCCATCTGTAAAGAAGAGGTTATGGAGGTCAAAAAATTTATCAAACCTTATAGCCCGGGGCTTGCGAAGACTCTGGAGCGCGTAAATAAGCAGCTTTTAGAATTGAAAAAAGAATGTGATTCTTATATCGTAATGGAAAATCCCGGGACATTGCCTTTAAGCCTTCTCGCCGTACAGGGAGAGATGGATAAAATTCTGGAAGAGCCGCCCGGTCAGGAGGCGGTGGACGGAATCCTTGATTTTTATTTCCAGGTCAGGGATTTTTTGAGTATTGCAGAGCTGGTTGATGAGAGTTATGTGGTGTATGCGTCCCATGGGGAGGACGGAAGATTCCGTGTGAAGCTTTTTTGCGTTAATCCGGCAGGAAATCTGGAAAATTATCTTAAGAAGGGCGTCAGCGCCGTGTTTTTTTCCGCTACGCTGCTTCCGATGAACTATTACAGGAAGCTTTTGAGTACGCAGAAGGATGATTATGGAATCTATGTGACCTCGCCGTTTTCCAGAGAAAAGAGATGCATTTTAAACGGTGTGGATGTGAGCAGCCGTTATACAAGACGGAGTTATGAGGAATACCGCAGGATCGCAGAATATATTGCCCGTACCGTCTGGCAGAAAAAGGGAAATTATATGGTCTTCTTTCCTTCTTATAAGCTGATGGAAGCTGTATTGGAGGTTTATGAGTCAGAATTTTCTGTGGACTGGGTAAGGTGTATCTGTCAGAGCGCATCGATGAATGAAAGGGAAAGAGAGTCCTTTCTGGAGGAATTTACAGAGCAGGAGGAAACACTTGTGGGCTTCTGCGTTATGGGAGGCGTTTTCTCCGAGGGGATAGATCTGATGGGAAACCGTCTTATCGGAGTGATCGTGGTGGGGACAGGGATTCCCCAGATCAGCCATGAGAGGGAGATATTGAAAAATTATTATGACCACAGAGGGGAGAACGGATTTGACTATGCATACCGTTATCCCGGGATGAATAAAGTGTTACAGGCAGCAGGAAGGGTGATCCGCACCCAGGAGGATGTGGGCTGTATCCTGCTTCTTGACGACCGGTTCAACAGTGTACAGTACCGGAATCTGCTTCCGGTGGAATGGTCTGACTGCCGTAACTGCAGGCTGCATAGTGTAGAAAAGGAATTGAGAGACTTCTGGAATCGCGTTATGGCAAGCGATAAATAAAAAAGCAGAGAGAAAAAAGCAGAGATCCTGAAAAAAATGCCAGAGTACTTGACATATTAAAAATTTACGATATACTTTACTATATTTTTGCTTTACTTTGTAAAAATGCCAGCAAATTTATATGCTGATTGTGCAAACGATGTTACTGTTCACTCCCAGGCCTTACACTGGCTGCAAGGCTTGGAGCCAATAGCGTATAATTGCCAAACGATGATTAGGAGGTTAGTGCAATGTGTGGAATTGTTGGATATATAGGTGAGAATCAGGCGGCTCCGATTCTTTTGGACGGACTTGCGAAGCTGGAATACAGGGGCTATGATTCTGCCGGAATTGCCATTTATGATGGGAATGAGATCAGGATGGAAAAGGTTATGGGGCGTTTGAAGGTTCTGGAAGAACTGACCCACGGAGGGGAAACTATGCCCGGATGCGCGGGAATCGGACATACAAGATGGGCGACCCATGGCTGTCCTTCGGACACCAATGCACATCCGCATTTTAATAAAGAACATTCTATTGTGGTCGTGCACAATGGGATCATCGAAAACTATGCCAAGCTGAAAAGAAAGCTGGAGGCTAAGGGATATGAATTTCTTTCTGAAACGGATACGGAGGTTTTGGTCCACCTGCTGACAGAATATTATGACGGGGATCCCATCGCCGCGATTGAAAGGGTTATGCGGCGTGTGGAGGGTTCCTATGCCCTGGGGATTATGTTTTTAGATCATCCTCATCATATTTATGCGGCACGCAAGGACAGCCCGCTGATCGTAGGCGCCAGCCCTGTGGGAAATCTGATCGCTTCGGATGTGCCTGCGATTCTCCGTTACACAAGAAATGTTTATTATATGGAAAACGAGGAGATCGTATGCCTTTCCAAAGAAAATATCAGATTTTTTAATATTGACGGTGATAAGCTGGAAAAAACTCCCACAACTATCGATTGGGATATTGATGCGGCGGAAAAGGGCGGATATGAGCACTTTATGCTGAAGGAAATTTATGAACAGCCGAAAGCAGTTCGTGATACCATCAGCCCCCGCCTGAAAAACAACGACGTAGTGATCGAAGAACTGGGGATGACGGACGACGAGCTCCGTGCGGTGCGCAAAATTTCTATCGTTGCCTGCGGTTCTGCTTACCATGCGGGAATTACCGGAAAATATGTCCTGGAGGGAATGGCGAGGATCCCGGTTGAGGTGGATCTTGCCAGTGAATTTCGTTACCGTAACCCGATTTATGAAGAGGGGACGCTGGCAATTATCATCAGCCAGTCCGGAGAAACCGCGGATTCCCTTGCTGCTCTTCGGGAGGCAAAGAAGCATGGGGTTCGCGTGCTCGGCATTGTAAACGTAGTGGGAAGTTCAATTGCCAGGGAAGCAGATAATGTCATGTATACATGGGCTGGGCCGGAGATTTCTGTCGCCACCACAAAAGCATACAGCGCTCAGATCGCCGCCTTGTATCTTCTTGCCATGAAATTTGCAAAGGTGAGGGGAACAGTAAGTCAGGAAGAATTTCTGAAAATGCAGTCAGATCTGGAGCAGCTTCCGGAGCAGATCGAAACACTGCTTGGCATGAAGGAGAAGATCCAGCGTTTTGCAAACCGTTATCTGGCTGCGGATCATATGTTCTTTATCGGAAGGGGAATTGACTATGCGATTTCTCTGGAAGGCTCTTTGAAGCTGAAAGAGATTTCTTACATCCATTCCGAGGCATATGCGGCCGGTGAGCTGAAGCATGGCACGATTTCACTGATCGAAGACGGAACTCTGGTGGTAGCCCTTGCCACTCAGGAAAATCTTTATCCCAAGACGATCAGCAATATTGTGGAAGTAAAGACAAGAGGCGCTTTTGTTATGGCCGTAACGAATTTCGGACATAAGGAAATCGAAAAAACTGCGGATTATGTGATTTACATTCCCAAGACCAATCAGTTTTTTACAAATTCCCTGGCGATCATTCCTCTTCAGTTATTCGGCTATTATGTCTCTCTCGGACGCGGCCTGGATGTGGACAAACCAAGGAATCTGGCAAAATCCGTAACAGTGGAATAAGTGCCGCTGTTTACTCACAAGCCCTGCACTGGCTGTAAGGCCATGACTGATAATGTATAACAGTAACGGATAATCATATGGAAATAAGCATATGGAAAATACTGAATGTTAAGAAAAAGAATTGCGCGCGGAGAAAAAACACGGTATACTTTAAAAACTAAATCTACTGTAGCGCTGCTCCGGTGCATCACACTCCGGGCAGTTGATAAGGGGAGAAGTATATGAGTAAACATAAGAAGATACGAAATACAGCAATCTCACTGTGCGCCGCTCTTTTGTGTATGATGGTTCCATATGGGACAGAGGCTTCCGTTGTTGTGCAGGGCAGCATGGGAAGCCTGAAATCCGTGACAGAGGAGTCGCAGGTTCTTTCCATATCTGACGGAACCGGGAAATATCTGCTGAAAAGCGATGGGTTTTATTGCCTGAATGAGGATGGAACCCGGGCGGATAAACCGGGAATCCACTATTTTGACCATTTTGTCATCGATGGTACGGAATTTAACGGATACTATTATCACGATGAGACAGGGAAATTTAAGGCAGGCAGCCCCCATATGGTATATATGAATAAAATATCTCTGCTCACGGAGCAAAATGAACATTATGCATGGGCAAAGGTTTTTGACGGTTATTATATGGTGAATAATCTCGGGAAGCTTACGGCTTCACCTCAGATCCGGTATATGGATAATCTGGCATTGAACGGAAAAACCTTTAACGGCTATTATTATTTTGATGAAACCGGGCGGATGGTTACGGAGCCGGGGGTTCACTACATAGATATGACCTCCAACGGACAGCGCTTTCAGGGGGATTATTACTTTGGAGGGACTGACGGGGTTCTGGTTCAGGAAAGCGGCGTCACACCGGAAGGTTTTCCTGTTGATGAAACCGGAAAAGTGGGAGAGATTGGAATGGAAAGCCTGCAGTCCCATCTGGAATCCATGCTCAGCGGTTATGAGGGCGAATGGAGCGTTTATGTGAAGGATCTGAATACAGAGGAAGAGATCCTTATCAATGATAAGTCCCTGTATTCCGCCAGTCTGATCAAAGCTTTTGTCATGGCAAAAACTTATCAGGATATGGATGAGGTTCAGGAGCATGAGGGAGAGAAAATGAATGCTTCGCCGGACAGTGACGCAGTCAGGGCAAAGATAGATGATCTGCTTTGGAACATGATCACAGTCAGCGATAATGAGTCCAGTAATGAACTGGTCCGTCTGCAGTCAGAAAAGCTGGATTTTCTGGATGGAGCTGCAGAGACAAATAAATATCTGGAACAGGAAGGCTATACGAATACCACTGTCCAGCATACTCTTGCGCCTTCCAGCTCCCCGTCCATAGGGCTTGGCGGCAATAACAGAACGTCTGTCAGGGACTGCGGAATCCTTCTGGAGCGCATCTATAAAGGGGAATGCGTCAGTGAGGAAGCTTCGGCGGCAATGTTGGAGCTTTTGCTGAACCAGCAGGTGACCTGGAAGATCCCTGAGGGATTGTCTGATGTGTCCGGGGATATTAAAATTGCCAATAAAACAGGAGAAACAACGGAAGACCAGCATGATATCGCTATTGTATACGGGGAGAAAACCACGTATATTCTCTGTGTGATGTCGGAGGGATGCCCCAGTGAAGATACAGCCATCAATAATATACGGGATATTTCCAGAAGCGTATACTACTATCTGAATCTGTGATAAATCGCGCGGCAACCTGCGCGCATGAGCATGCAGCAAAGCGGAATGCGAATGTCCGCTTTACATCCGTTCATCGAAAAACATTCGGAATCTGCTCATTTTTTCAAAAATAGCCATATTCTTATGTCTGAACGAATATACGAAATAACAAAAAAATTGCTTGACCCTAACAAATTTTTAATATAGAATTAAAAAGAACGGAAATTTACAAAATCTGGAAGGGAGATATTTAGAATGAAGGTTGTATATACCGATAAGGCGCCGGCAGCGATCGGACCATATTCTCAGGCTATTATTTTGAATGACATTTTATTTACATCAGGACAGATCCCGGTAGATCCGGCGACCGGAGAAATTGCGGGAGATACCATTGAAGTACAGGCAGATCAGGTGATGAGGAATCTCGGCGCAGTTCTTAAGGAAGCTGGTACAAGCTTTGAAAATGCGGTAAAGACTACCTGCTTTTTGGCAGATATGGGCGACTTTGCAGCATTTAATGAGGTTTATGCGAAATACTTTGTTAATAAACCGGCACGTTCCTGTGTCGCAGTAAAGACACTGCCGAAGAATGTGCTCTGCGAAGTGGAAGTTATCGCGGCGATCAAATAATAAAATCAGCAGATTTATAAGGTTTATAAAGAAAAGTCTCCGGGAAGCGGAGGCTGGAATCCTCCTGAAGCAGGCAGGGCAATGTCCGGAACTGTTTCAGGAGGATTTTTAGTTACTTTTGGTTTTGCTAAATTGTTTGGAAACCAGAGGCGTGAGACATTGCTTTTTAGTGGAAAATCATGTATAATAGCAAACTGTAGCAGTGTATCCGAAAAGAAACGGAACACTGGAAATGATCGGGGATAGGATACCCGTGTTATAAAAATGAAAAGAAAGTCAGGAGGAGATAATTACATGCGAGTCGATACGGATGATTTTGCCCGACCTTGCGGGTGCGGGAAGGAGCACCACATAGACGTTCAGGAGATTTTGATTGAAGAAGGAGCCATTGAGGCGCTGGAAGAGGCCATGAATGATGGGTTCCTGAAGGAATACATTTCTCCGCTGCTCATCTGTGACACAAACACGTATAAGGTGACAGAAGAAATCATGGAGGAGATTTATGACCGCTGCCAGGTAATCGTTCTGGAGGCAGAAGGTCTCCATGCAGATAACTATGCCGTTGAAATTGTAGAAAACAATATGGAAGAGGATATTGACCTGATCCTGGCGGTAGGAGCCGGAACCATTCATGATATCAGCCGTTATCTTGCGTACCAGTATAAAATACCGTTTATTTCTGTACCCACCGCTGCAAGTGTTGACGGATTCGTATCTACGGTAGCAGCTATGACCTGGGATGGCCTGAAGAAGACAATGCCTGCGGCTGCCCCCATGGCAGTATTTGCTGATACCAATATCTTCGCAAAAGCGCCGAAGCGCCTGAATGCTTCCGGCGTCTCTGATTTGTTAGGAAAATATATTTGTCTGGCAGACTGGAAGATCGCCCATCTGCTGACGGGAGAGTATTACTGTGAGTATGTTGTGGAGCTTGAGGAACGGGCGTTAAAAACAGTCCGCTCCTGTCTGCGCTCCATTGCGGCAGGGGATGAGGAAAGCTGTGAAAAGCTTATGTACGCACTGGTGCTGTCCGGCCTTGCCATGCAGATGGTGGGGAATTCCCGCCCTGCTTCCTGTGCGGAGCATCATATGTCTCACCTGTGGGAAATGGAAGTGATTAACGGGCATCTGGACGCCCTTCACGGAGAGAAGGTTTCTGTGGGGATGGTTCTGGTGCTCAGAGAATACAAACGCATTGCCCGCGCCATTCGGCAGGGAAGATGCTATGTGAAGCCTTATGAGGCTCAGGATGAGGCGCTTCTTGAAGAAACCTTCGGAAAGAAAGGTCTTCTTGACGGTATCCGTAAAGAGAATGAGCCGGAACTTTTAAAGCAGATCAGTCCCCAGAGGCTGGAATATTGTCTGGATGAAATTGCGGATATCATTGAAGAACTCCCGGATGAAGAGAGCCTTCTCCATATGCTGGATAAAGCAGGAGCCAAGAGCAGCGTTTACGATATCGGTTTGAGCAGCGATATTATTCCTTTAAGTCTCAGGCTGTCCCCGTATGTCAGAAGACGTTTAAGCTTTCTGCGTATAAGTAAGATGCTGCAGATTAAAGGAGAATGAATATGCGCGTAGGAATGGGGTATGATGTACATAAGCTGGCGGAGGGAAGGGATCTGATCCTTGGGGGAGTGAAAATCCCCTGGGAAAAGGGGCTTCTTGGACATTCTGACGCGGATGTGCTGATACATGCAGTGATGGACGCCCTTTTGGGAGCTGCCGCGCTGGGCGATATCGGGAAGCATTTCCCGGATACGGACCCTGCATATAAGGGAATCTCCAGTATAAAGCTTTTGCAGCATGTGGCAGGACTGCTCAGGGAAAACGGATATACGGTAGGGAATATTGACGCTACGATCATTGCCCAGAAGCCTAAGATGGCGCCGCATATTCCGCAAATGAGGAAAAATATGGCGGAGGCCCTGGGAATCATGGAGTCACAGCTTAATATTAAAGCAACCACCGAGGAAGGGCTCGGCTTTACAGGAAAAGGCGAGGGAATCGCTTCCCAGGCAATCTGTCTTTTGGAAAATGCCTGAAATTCTCGGGCATACTCACGAAAGACCGGTATCATGGGATTAACGGAACGGAATTGGAGGAAAGAGAACATGAAACTTTTTAATACATTAAGCCGCAGGAAAGAAGAATTTGTACCATTGGAAGAGGGAAAAGTCCGTATGTATGTGTGCGGACCTACGGTTTACAATCTGATTCATATCGGAAATGCCCGCCCGATGATTATTTTTGACACTGTGCGCCGTTATATGGAATATAAAGGCTATGAAGTGAATTTTGTGTCTAATTTTACGGATGTAGACGATAAAATTATTAAAAAAGCCATTGAAGAGGGCGTCAGCGCTGATGAAATTTCTAACCGTTACATTGAGGAATGCAAGAAAGATATGGCGGGAATGAATGTAAAACCGGCGACCACCCATCCCCAGGCGACCCAGGAAATCGACGGTATGATCGAAATGATCCAGACTCTGATCGATAAGGGATATGCTTACGTGGTGGAAGACGGTACCGTATATTTCCGTGTAAAGAAATTCAGCGAATATGGAAAGCTTTCCCATAAGAACCTGGACGATCTTCAGTCAGGCTTCCGTGCGCTGCAGGTTTCCGGTGAGGATCAAAAGGAAGATCCCATGGATTTTGTACTCTGGAAGCCTAAAAAAGAAGGGGAACCCTATTGGAAATCCCCGTGGTGCGACGGACGTCCCGGCTGGCATATTGAATGCTCGGTGATGTCCAAAAAATATCTCGGAGAAGAAATTGATATTCACGCAGGCGGCGAGGATCTGATTTTCCCTCACCATGAGAATGAGATCGCACAGAGCGAGTGCTGCAACGGAAAGACTTTTGCTAGATATTGGATGCATAATGGATTTTTGAACATTGATAACAAGAAAATGTCCAAGTCGTTAGGCAACTTCCGTACTGTACGTGAGATCAGCAAGCAGTATGACCTGCAGGTGCTCCGCTTCTTTATGCTGAACGCCCATTACAGAAGCCCGCTGAACTTCAGCGCGGATCTGATGGAAGCATCCAAGAATGCCCTTGAGAGGATCGTGGAAGCCGCAGGCCGCCTGAAGGACCGTAAGGCAGCCGCAGCAGTGCAGGAGCTTCAGGGGAATGAGGAAGCGCTTTTAAAAGAAACGCAGTCTTATGTGGCGAAGTTTGAAGAAGCCATGGACGATGACTTTAATACGGCAGACGCCCTGGCTGCGATTTTTGAGCTGGTGAAATTTGCCAATACAAACGTGACAGAAAACAGTTCCTATGCATTTGCAGACGGTCTTTTGAGTATTCTTCTTAAGCTTTGTGATGTGCTTGGACTTATTGTGGATAAAAAAGAAGAGATTTTAGATAAAGAAATAGAAGATCTGATTGCAGAACGTCAGGCTGCAAGAAAGGCTAAAAATTTTGCGAGAGCAGACGAGATCCGTGACGAGCTGCTTGGAAAGGGAATCATTCTTAAGGATACCCGTGAAGGTGTAAAATGGAAACGGGCTTAGATCAATCAAAAGAATTGTCGCTGTTAAGGGAACTGTTCCGGCTGGAAGACAGGGATCTGCGTACCTATTCTCCCTTAACGCTTGCTTATATTGGAGACGGGGTCTATGAGCTGGTTATCCGTACCATCCTTGTGAAAAAGGGAAACTGTCCGGTAAATCAGCTTCACAGGAAAGCAAGCAGCCTGGTAAAGGCTGCGGCCCAGTCCAGGATGATGGAAATTCTTGAGCCGGAGCTGAGCGAAGAAGAGCACAGCGTTTATAAGCGGGGCAGAAACGCTCATTCCCCTACCATGGCAAAGCATGCGACTATGGCAGATTACCGCAGGGCGACAGGCTTTGAGGCTTTGATAGGCTATCTATATTTGAAAGGAGATTACGCACGGATGTTGGAATTGATCCGTATGGGAATCAGAGAGGAAGAATTATGAGTGAACAGATTGAAGGCCGCAATGCAGTATTGGAGGCATTCCGTTCCGGCAGATGTGTGGATAAACTGTTTGTTCTGGACGGCTGCCAGGACGGTCCTGTGAGAACGATCACAAGAGAGGCACGCAAAAAAGACACTATTATCAACTATGTATCCAGGGAACGCTTGGACCAGTTAAGCGAGACAGGAGCGCATCAGGGAGTGATCGCACAGGTTTCGGCCTATGAATACTCTACTGTTGAGGACATTCTTGCAAAAGCCCGGGAGAGGGACGAGCCGCCTTTCATATTTGTGCTGGATAATATTGAGGATCCTCATAACCTGGGCGCGATTATCCGTACTGCTAATCTTGCCGGAGCGCATGGGGTGATCATTCCCAAAAGACGTGCCGCAGGGCTGACTGCAACAGTTGTAAAAGCCTCTGCCGGGGCGCTGAATTACACTCCTGTGGCAAAGGTGACGAATCTTGTGAAAACCATTGAGGAATTAAAAGAAAAAGGGCTGTGGTTTGTGTGCGCGGATATGGACGGGGAAACCATGTACCGGCTGAACCTGACGGGCCCCATCGGTCTGGTGATCGGCAATGAGGGAGAGGGCGTCAGCCGCCTGGTTCGGGAAAAGTGCGACTTCACAGCATCAATTCCAATGTACGGGGATATTGATTCGCTGAATGCGTCTGTGGCCGCGGGAGTTCTTGCATATGAAATCGTAAGACAGAGATACAATGCCGGCGGCATAGTTAAGTGAAGCAGGAGTGTGTTTGAAAATTGCTTTCTGCAGGATGTATTCCACAAAGTGGGGAATGCAGATTGCAGGAATGAATTTTCAAACACGCTCTGGCGAAACACAGGGATAATTCAGGTGGATTATAACAGAATATGTTCCTACAGGAGATACAGACGGAGGGATTATGACCCGATACGACAACTTAAGCGATGGGGAACTGCTTTCCCGATTTCGGGAAGGCGAGCCGGGAATTTCGGATTATCTGATGGAAAAATATAAAGAACTGGTTCGTAAAAGAGCGCGTGCAATGTATCTGATCGGAGGCGAGACGGATGATCTGATTCAGGAAGGGATGATCGGGCTTTTTAAGGCTGTACGAGATTATCGGGAGGATAAAGATACCTCCTTTCAGACCTTTGCATGTCTGTGTATCGACAGACAGCTTTATAATGCGATCCAGAATTCTAACAGACAGAAGCATATGCCGTTGAATTCCTATATATCTTTGAGCGATGAACAGGACGAGAGCAGCTTAGGCGAATTATGGGCAGAGAATCCGGAGTCTATTATCATTGACAGAGAGACTACCCAGGCTTTGGAGAAGGAAATACAGAGAATGTTAAGCCCTATGGAAAATAAGGTCCTGGATTATTTTCTGCGGGGCTATAGCTATGCCCATATTGCCGAACTTATGGGAAAATCTCAAAAATCAATCGACAATGCCCTCCAGAGAATCCGCGGGAAGGTAAAAGACTGTGTTGAGAAATACCGGAAGACAGAAAATGTACACTCATAACATGATAATAACATGAAAAAGGATGTGACAGCATTGCACTGACAGAAACAGAGAACCATTATCACAGGAATAAGAAAACTCTGGAAAAGAAAACCCGGATCTTCAGCGGCGTATCGGAATTTCAGGTAAAATAAAAATAATCAGAACAAAAGTCCTGATTATTTCCATGTTTAAAATCGCCTATTAGACTATTGGACTATTTAACTATTAGACAATCCGAAACCTCACTATTATGCGGGTTTCAGAGAGCTGATGACGAGAATTGAACTCGTGACCCCTTCCTTACCAAGGAAGTGCTCTACCTCTGAGCCACATCAGCATTTTGAACTGCAAATCGTTTTTGCCGCTCACAGTTGATTATATTACCAGAGCAATGGGAAAATGTCAATACTTATTTTGAAATTTTTCAGGACTTTTTTGGGGAAAAATTATATTTACAATTTTAGCAGAAAAACTTTAAAAAATCCGCTGTTTATGGTAAGATATAGATTCCAAAAGTAAGTTAGGAGGGAAAGAGATGGAGAACGAAAACATTTCTAAAAATTTTATTGAGAATATTATTGATAAAGATTTGGCAGAAGGTGTTTATGACACCGTGCATACACGTTTCCCGCCGGAACCCAATGGTTATCTTCATATTGGACATGCCAAATCTATTCTTTTGAATTACGGACTTGCCCAGAAATATAACGGTAAATTCAATATGCGTTTTGATGATACAAATCCCACCAAAGAAAAAACCGAATTTGTAGAATCCATTAAGGAAGATATTAAATGGCTGGGAGCTGACTGGGAGGACAGACTGTTTTTCGCTTCCGACTATTTTGACCAAATGTATGAGGCGGCAGTGAAGCTGATCAAGAAGGGCAAGGCGTATGTCTGCGATTTAAGCGCCGACCAGATTCGCGAATACCGCGGGACATTGACAGAGCCGGGGAAAGAAAGCCCTTACCGTAACCGGAGCGTGGAAGAAAATCTCAGGCTTTTTGAAGAAATGAAAGAAGGCAGATACGAGGACGGGACGAAGGTGCTTCGTGCTAAAATCGATATGGCATCCCCAAATATGAATATGCGTGACCCGGTCATCTACCGTGTAGCCCATATGACGCACCATAATACCGGAGATAAATGGTGTATTTATCCAATGTATGATTTTGCGCATCCCATCGAGGATGCCATCGAGGGAATTACCCATTCCATCTGTACGCTGGAATTTGAAGATCACAGGCCGCTGTATGACTGGGTGGTGCGTGAACTGGAATATCCCCATCCTCCCAAGCAGATCGAATTTGCAAAACTGTATCTGACGAATGTAGTAACAGGAAAGCGTTATATCAAAAAGCTGGTGGAAGACGGCATTGTAGACGGATGGGATGATCCGCGCCTTGTGTCTATTGCAGCCCTTCGCCGCCGCGGTTTCACTCCGGAGTCCATTAAGATGTTTGTGGATTTGTGCGGCGTTTCCAAGGCGAACAGTTCTGTGGACTACGCAATGCTGGAATATTGCATCAGGGAGGATCTGAAGCTGAAACGTCCCCGTCTGATGGCAGTGCTGGATCCCATCAAACTGGTGATCGATAATTATCCGGAGGGGCAGGTGGAATATCTCGACGCTCCTAATAACATGGAAAATGAAGCCCTCGGAAGCCGGAAGATTCCCTTTGGCAGAGAACTTTATATTGAGAGGGAAGACTTCATGATTGATCCTCCAAGGAAATATAAACGTCTTTTCCCGGGAACTGAGGTACGTCTGATGAACGCCTACTTTGTAACATGCACAGGCTTTGAGGCAGATGATGACGGAACTGTGAGGGTAGTTCACTGCACCTACGATCCGGAAACCAAGGGAGGCAACGCGCCGGATGGACGTAAGGTAAAGGGAACTATCCACTGGGTGGAAGCATCACAGGCAGGAAAGGCGGAGGTACGCCTTTATGAAAATATTGTTGATGAGGAGAAGGGGGTATACAATAAAGAGGATGGCTCATTGAACGTTAATCCTGATTCTCTGAAAACGGTAACTGCATATGTGGAGCCGACGCTGATGGAAGCGAAAGGATACGACAGCTTCCAGTTTGTACGGAACGGATTTTTCTGCGCGGATATTCATGATTCCAGAGAAGGAGCGCCGGTATTTAATCGAATCGTATCGCTGAAAAGCTCTTTTAAGCTTCCGAAGGCCTGAAAAATAAAGCGGTATCGTAAAGGGGCGGAGGAAAATGGAACATGGTTCTTTTCCGCTCCTTTTGATATAAAAGTAAAAAATAAAACAAGAGATTATGTGGAGGGTACAAACATGAAAAAGCTCAACGTAGCGAAAAAAAACGCCTGTATGGCATGTAAAGCATGTGAAATCGCCTGTTCAGAGGCATTTTACAAAGAATTTAGAGAAGAATATTCCTGCATTAAGATCGGCGTAGCTAAAGATGGCGAGACACCAAAGCCGTCTGTATGCGTGCAGTGCGGCAAATGCGCAAAGGCCTGTCCGGAGGGCGCGATCACACAGAACGCAAAGGGCGTATATACCATCAATAAGAAGAAATGCGTCGGCTGCGGCAAATGTGCGGAAGCCTGTCCGTTTGGAGTTCTTGTAAAAGCAGAAGATAAGGAATATGCAAGCAAGTGTATCGCCTGCGGAATCTGCGTAAAGGCCTGTCCGATGGAAGTTCTGGAGATCAAAGAAGCATAGTCTGCATAACCCGGGGCATGCCCCGAAAAATAGCAGGGAAGGAATAGCAGGCAGGAAGGAATATTCCTGAATACATAAAAGGCTGCGATATACTGATTCTTGTCTATGATCAGTATTCGCAGCTTTTTGTACCGGATGTGCGCGGTTTATTCTTCAGCAGCTTCTTCTTTAGTTTCTTCGGCAGCTTTTCCAGTTTCAGCAGCAGTTTCTTCAGCTTCAGCCGGAGTTTTCTCAGTTTCGGCCGGGGTTTCAGCAGCAGCTTCAGGAGCCTCTTCCTGAGCCGGAGCTTCTTCAGCCGGTTCTTCCCATGATTCGAAATCTTCAGAAGTTTCTTTTTCGGATGCTTCTTCCTCGGTATCGTCGGAATCTTCTTCGAAATCATCTTCAAAGTCATCATCGAAATCTGTGTCTTCGTCGCATTTGCATTTGCCTGGTTTCTTTTTAAGGACAAGCGCTGCTACAGCGCCGGCAGCGGCTGCAGTTGCAGCTCCCAATGCTACAAGTCCCCAATATTTGTTCAATTTTGCCATAATACCGTACTCCTTTCGTTTATTTGGCCGCGCGGCCTTTCGGGTATCCTATGGATTCCAAACAAGCTGTTTATATTGTACTACCTTTTTGGAAAAAAGAAAAGGGAAAGATGAAGAAGAAATAAAAGTAGTTGCGTCATTTTTTCATCCGCGTTATACTACAGTTGATCGGTCGACAGTTATTATTTACAGATTGTTACTGTTTACTCCGCAGGCATAACAGTGACTACCGATCAGAAGCAGGAAAGCGGAATGCGTACGTCCGCTTTACAAGAGGAGCGATTATGAGAAAAATTATTTTGGCGTCTGCGTCCCCCAGACGCAGGGAACTGCTTGAAAGAGCAGGAGTTGTTTTTGATGTGATCCCGGGAAATGGGGAGGAACAGGTTACATGCGTTTTGCCGCAGGAAATCGTGGAAGAGCTTTCTTTAAATAAAGCCATGGCAGTTGCCGGGGAGCGGGAGGAAGGTACTTTGATTATAGGAGCTGATACGATCGTAGTATATAAAAACCGTATTCTGGGTAAACCGAAGGACGAGCAGGATGCAATACAGACATTAACAGAACTCCAGGGAAATACACATCAGGTTTACACAGGAGTAACTGTTCTTGAAAGAAAAAATGGGAAATGGAAGCCATATACCTTTTCTGAATGTACGGATGTGGCTTTTTATCCTGTAACAGATGAGGAAATACGAAGCTATGTCCGTACCGGAGAACCTATGGATAAAGCGGGAAGCTATGGGATCCAGGGCCTTTTCAGTATTTATGTGAAGGGCATCAGAGGAGACTATTCCAATGTGGTGGGGCTTCCGGTTGCGCGGCTTTTGTATGAGATGAAAAAGACAGGGATCGATTTGCGGTCAGGAGGAAAAAATGATTAAAGCATGTATTTTTGATCTGGATGGAACACTTGCGGATACACTGGAATCTATGGCTTATGTAGCTAATGAGATTTTGGAAAAATTCGGGCTGAAGCAGCTTCCGGTGGAAAATTTTAAATATTACTGCGGCGAGGGCGCAAATATGCTGATGCGCCGCTGCCTGAAGGATGCGGGGGATCCGGAGCTTGTACATTTCGAAGAGGGACAGAGGCTGTACCGGGAAATGTTCGCGGCCGATCCTATGTATAAAGTTACACATTACGAGGGAATGCCGGAAACAATAAAGGAAATGAAAAAAAGAGGATTAAAGCTGGCTGTGTGCTCCAATAAACCGCATCCGGCTGCGGTAAAGGTGATAGACCAGATGTTTGGCGGAGATTTTGATATGGTACTTGGCCAGAGCGACGCCATCAGACGGAAGCCTGCTCCGGACGGCCCTCTTGCAATTGCCGGGAAATTCGGCGTTAAGCCTGAAGAATGTATGTATGTGGGAGATACCAAAACAGATATGCTTACCGGAAAAGCGGCCGGAATGTTTACGGTAGGCGCTCTTTGGGGATTTCGTGACCGGGCTGAGCTTGAGGATAACGGCGCGGATGCCATTGCCAAAAATCCGGCGGAATTGCTGGAAATTATGGAGAACAGGTTGCGGAAATAATTTAGGAAAATGATTTAGGAAAAGGAGGAAATCATGTATACGGAGGAATGTATCAGAACCTTTCTGAAAAATCAGGGGCAATTATTTGATGAACCTGTGGCAGAGACATATGAAGAGGCAGAGGAATTTCTGGAGGACTGTATGGCGGTTGTAGCTGATTCGCTGAAGGAGGTCCGGCAGTATCTGAAGGATGCAGGCGCGGATGTGGAGGGAATGACTCTGAAGGAACTGGAAGAGGCAAGCGAAGTATTTGCGCTTCCGGATGGTAAATATCTGATCGTGGAAGGATAAGAAAAGAGTCAGGAACATCTCATACCGTGGAGGATACGGTTTGAAATCATGTCAGCTATACTGCATCAGATCAGAAACAGCAGGCGTATGTCCGGCAGGGAAACTCCGGATTACACCTGCTGTTTTTGGTTATGATATAATAAAGAATACTCAAAAGTTACAGTTCACTCCCAAGCCTTGCGCTGGCTGTAAGGCCCGGTAGTGCTGAATAGTAACTACGAAAGATGCGGGCCGGGGAAACTTTATAGAAAGTTCACTTGTGGTAAAGAAATAAATGCGATACAATACAATTAAGATCACGGATCGTAAAGGGAAAGGAAAAGGAGGATGGCTTATGAACGTAAAGAGGATTTGTGCAGTTGTAATGACAGTGTTATTAGTGATGTCACTGCTTCCTTCGGCTGTTTTCGCGGCGGCAGGGAAGCTGGACGGCAAGCTGAAGCTGAAGGGCAGCGCCTCTGTTGGCAGTACTTTGAGCGCCAACTATGAAAAAGCAGAGCCAGAAGGGCTGACTGATGAGGATGTAAGCTTTTCGTGGGTGAGGAAGCCGGAGGATGGCGAGTCAAAGGAGGTCGGGACCGGTAAGACTTATACGGTGGCACAGGAGGATGAAGGAAGTAAGATCGTCCTCACCATTACCGGGATTGAAGAGAAAGGGCTGAGCGGGACTCTGACGGCTTCCACAGAAACGATTTCAGCGGCGGCTGAAGAAGAAACTTCCGGAGAGGAAGAAAGCTGGTCTGAAGAGTATACGGAAGAACAGACCGGTGAGACAGAAGAATATAATGCAGAGCCGGAAGAGACACAGGAAGAAATTCCTGAAGAACCACAGAATGCCGAGGAACCGCAGAATACAGAAGAACCACAGAGCGCCGAGGAACCACAGAATACAGCAGAAACGCAGCAGAATGAAACTGCGGAAGAGGAATGGCACGTAGATACCTACGAAGAAGAAACCAACGACGCGGCGGATAAAGAGGAAGAAACAACGATTCCGGATAATGTCTCAGAAGAAGAGCCTGTAACAATAGGAACTGATACGGACGGTTCAGAGCAGAATGCTCAGTCAGAACCGCAGAATCAGGATGAAGAAGGAAAGGACGGGACAAATTCCGGAGAAGCAGAGCCCGCAGCAGAGGGCGGCGCCATCAGTATAGCGCCGGAAACCCTGACATTTGAAGCTTTGAAGGAAGGCTATCAGGAGGTTACCCAGGCGCAGACAGTTACCGTTACCAATACCGGGGATGCGGCAATAACGCTGGCTCAGCCCAAGGCCCAGTATTTTGATATCACTGCCGTGGGAGCGTCGGCCACGGACAACATCCGGTTGGAAAAAGGCGGTTCCTGTATGTTTCTTGTAGCCCCCGCGGCAGGGCTGGCAGCGGGAACCTACAGCGATGAGTTGATTTTTGGAATCACTGAAGATGAAAGCAAACAGGCAAAAGTAACTGCTTCTGTAGAGGTGAAGGCAGAATTGCCGAAGTTTACGGCAGATCCCTCCAATATTGTTTTCGGAAGCTATACAGAAGGAGAGGATGATACTCCTGAAGTACAGACCATCACGGTAACAAATAATACGGAAGAAGCAGTTATTCTGAAACAGCCTGCAGGAGAGGTTTTCCAGGCAGGAGCTTTATCCGCGGAAACTCTGGAAGCAGGCAAGACTGTGACATTTACTCTCCAGCCGAAGACGGGACTGGAAGCAGGAGAATATAAAGAAACAATCTCAATCAGCAAGGTATCGGAAGCCGGACAGACAGAAGAACTCACCTCCGTTACAGCAGAGCTTACCGTTACCGTAAAGGAACCTGTTTATCAACTGGATGTGGAGCCGGATATGCTGGATTTCGGAAGCAGTGAGGAAGGGTATGATACGGCTCCCGAGGCACAGAAGGTAACCATTACCAATACGGGGGATACGGAGATCACACTGGAACAGCCGAAGGCGGATTTCTTTAACGTGTCTGAACTGTCAGCCACTGTTGTAAAGCCGGGAGAGAGCGTTTCCTTTACAGTCCGCCCGAAGACGGGACTGGAAGAAAGCGATTATCTGGAAGTTATAGAGATTCCAAACGAAGCGGGAGTTCAGTGTGTGGTGAATGCAGCGTTCAGTGTGGCTGACGCAGGCAATAAGTTGATCGAAATTCAGAAAACCGCAGATATCAAAGGGCTGGCAAATGGCACGAAGAAGACGGCAGAGGCCTTAAAACTTCCGGCATCTGTAGTTCTGCGTACTACAGAAGGAAAGGTGAAGGCGAAGGTAAGCTGGGATGTGAAGAGCAGCGCCTATGATCCGGGCAGTACGGAGGCGCAGTCTTTCTCCGTAAAAGGTAAGGTGACTCTTCCTGAAGGCGTGACCAATCCGGATGATATCAGCCTGATCACTTCTGTAAAGGTATCTGTACAGGGCTATACGCCAAAGGTAGCTTCCGCAGATGATAATAAGATTACCGGAATCGATTCGTCTAAGGGATACGTAACCAGATCAAAGATTTCCTTTACGGCAGTGGGAGCCGGAATGGATAATACAAATCCAGGAAAAGGCGATGTGCGATATGTACCTCTCAACTGGACGGTGATCAATACCAATTCGTGGACTGAGGCGCCGTATTCCGCAACCTTCGGATTGTCCCAGAGCGGAGATTATACATTATCGGTTGTGTTTAACCGCCAGAAATTTGACGGAAGCAACTGGACGAATACAGGAGAGCAGGATACTAAAAAAGTTTCCTTCCATGTATCTCAGGCACAGCCGACCGCAACTCCATCGGCGATCAACAGAAGCGACGCCACCCGCAAGAACGCTGTACAGACAGGAGATACGACGAATGTTGTACCATTTGTAGCAGCGCTGATACTGGCTGTTGTATGCGTGGGCGGAATTATCATTTACCGCAGGAAAAAATAATGAAACTTTGAACGAAAAGAGCCAGACAGGAATAAAAATTTGCAGAGACGCTGTTAAAACGGCGTCTCTTGCTGTCCCATGAGGAATCAGATTAAATTGTTTTAGATCGTATTTGAAAACAGAGAATGTTTATTTTTAAATTTGTTAGCACTCAATTAAAATGAGTGCTAAATTTCTCTTGACATTTGTAACAAACAGTATTACTATAGTGGTTAGAAAAAAACAGCGGTTATGCAGAGGACATAATTGCCAAAACCAAAAAATACTATTGAAAATTAAAGGAGTGTGGACAGCATGGCTGTAAAACATGGAAGTTTATCGATCAACAGTGAAAATATTTTCCCGATCATCAAGAAGTGGCTGTATTCTGACCATGATATTTTTGTACGTGAAATGGTATCTAACGGATGTGACGCGATCACCAAGCTCCGTAAGTTGGAGGTCATGGGCGAATATAGCTTCCCGGACAATTATAAGGCGAGCATTCAGGTTGTAGTCAACCCGGAGGAAAAGACTCTGAAATTCATCGACAACGGTCTTGGTATGACTGCAGACGAGGTAGAAGAATACATTACCCAGATCGCATTTTCCGGCGCTACAGAATTTTTGGAGAAATACAAGGATAAGACAACAGACGACCAGATGATCGGTCATTTCGGCCTTGGTTTTTATTCTGCCTTTATGGTAGCGGATGAGGTTCATATTGATACGCTTTCTTATAAAGAGGGCGCTGCTCCCGTTCACTGGAGCTGTGACGGAGGGACAGAATATGAAATGCAGGAAGGCAATAAGAATACGGTCGGTACAGAGATTACCTTGTTCCTCGCCGAAGACAGTGTGGAATTTTCCAATGAATACCGTATGCGTGAGGTTATAGAAAAGTATTGTTCCTTCATGCCGGTAAATATTTATCTTTCTAAGGCCGGCGCGGAACAGGAGTACGAGACTATCGACGAGTCGGAGCTGAAAGAGGATGACGTGATCGTAGAGCGTATCCATGAGGAAGCGAAGACAGAGGAAAAAGAGAACGAGAACGGAGAGAAAGAAATCGTAGAAATTTCTCCTGCTAAGGATAAAGTAAAGATCAATAAGCGTCCTGTATCCTTAAGCGATACGAATCCTTTGTGGATGAAGCACCCCAATGACTGTACAGAAGAGGAATACAGGGAATTTTACCGGAAGGTATTCCTTGATTATAAAGAGCCTCTGTTCTGGATCCACCTGAATATGGATTATCCGTTCAACCTTAAGGGAATTCTGTATTTCCCCAAGATCAATACAGAATATGATTCCATTGAGGGAACGATCAAGCTGTATAATAACCAGGTATTTATCGCGGACAATATTAAAGAAGTGATTCCTGAATTCCTTCTGCTCTTAAAGGGTGTGATCGACTGTCCGGATCTTCCGCTGAACGTATCACGAAGCGCTCTCCAGAACGACGGATTTGTACAGAAGATTTCTGAGTATATTTCCAAGAAGGTGGCAGATAAGCTGACAGGAATGTGCAAGACTGACAGAGAGTCTTATGAGAAATACTGGGACGATATCAGCCCGTTTGTAAAATACGGATGTATTAAAGACAGCAAATTTGCGGATAAGCTTCATGATTATGTACTTTTTAAGAATCTTGACGGAAAATACCTGACTTTAAAAGACTGCATTGAAGAGAATAAAAAAGCAGAAGAAACTGCGGAGGCAGCAGAAACCGCAGAAACAGAGGAAATTTCAGAAACCGCAGAAACCACGGAATCAGCAGAAACTGCAGGGGCAGCGGAAGATGAGAAGGACGGGGAAGAAAAAGAGCCGGAGAAGACGACGATCTTCTACGTGACAGATGAAGTGCAGCAGAGCCAGTATATCAATATGTTTAAAGAGGCCGGTAAGGATGCTGTAATTCTTAAGCACAATATTGACACTCCGTTTATTTCCCATCTGGAACAGAAGGAGCAGACGATCCAGTTTAAGCGTATTGACGCTGACCTGACCGAAGAGCTTCGCGAGGATGGAACTGCTGATGAAGAAACTGCTAAGAAGCTTACGGAATTGTTCCGCAAGCACCTGAATAAGGATAAGCTTGAGGTTCGGGTAGAAAAACTGAAGAATTCTTCCGTTGCCGCAATGATGACTCTCTCTGAGGAAAGCCGCCGTATGCAGGATATGATGAAAATGTACAACATGTACGGAATGGATCCAGGTATGTTCGGCGGTCAGGAGACCCTGGTGCTCAATGCAAACCATCCGTTGGTGCAGTATATTGCTGAAAATGGAGATTCCCAGAATGCGCCTATAATCTGTGAACAGATGTATGATCTGGCGATGTTAAGCCATAAGCAGCTTTCTCCAGAGGAAATGACCAAATTTGTCCAGAGAAGCAATGATATCATGATGATGCTGACAAAATAAAATCAAGCCTGAAGATCAGGATTAAGAAACATTATAAAAAGGCTTTCCAGCGGTATTTTCTGACAGAAAAACCGGTTGGAAAGCTTTTTTTCCGGGAAAGTATTCCGCCTTGTTCTGACGCAAAAGTAAAGCGGACATTCGCATTCCTCTTTGCTGCACGCTCATGAACGCAGGTCGCTGCGCGACTTGTCAGTGGGGGTGAACTCCCATTAACATAAGCATTCAAACACTTATTACTTCAGGATTAAACTGGCGCAACGATGTGCTGGCGGATTTCGATAAAACATGAGATTTTTCAAAACTTGTCGAATTTACGAAAAGCCTTTAAATTTGTCGTATTATATCAGATAGGCAGGGATTCTGCAGTCAGATGGGAGAAAGGAGAAGCAGAATCCAAATGAAACGGCAATGGAGGAACAAAAATGAGAGAAGTATATCATTTAATCAGAAAATTAGGTGTAACATCCAAATACAAAGGATATTATTTTGTAGCGGAGGCAGTGAAAATTTCAATGGAAATGCCGGAACGGCCCATGAAGATCACAAAAGACATTTACCCCTATTTGGCAAAAAAGTTCAAATCAACTCCAATGAATGTAGAACATGATATCCGGACTGTGATTAATGTCTGTTGGACAGTAAACAGGGAGACCATGGAGGATATTGCCGGATATCATTTAACCTACCGGCCGACTAACAGTGAATTTATAGATATGCTTGCTTATTATTTGTCCCAATCAGAGCAATGATGTAAAAAGGCACTGGGAAAAAGGCGTTATGAAAATGGTGCCATGAAAAGGACGCTATGAAAAATGTTGCTATGAAAAGGGAACTATGAAAAATAATCAAACCTCTTCAAACAGAATATGCCTGCGGCGGAAAAAGTCCAGAACCATGGAATCCCAGAGCTGCTCCAGGGATTTGTCGGGAAGGAAAGTATTCAGGGAAACCCCGGCAGTACATAAAAGCTCTTTGTTTCTGTACTGAAGATTCAGAAACAGGCCTTTGACAAGCTCCGGGGAAAAGGTTCCCCCCATTGTCTGAAGGACAGAGCGGGTCTGCGCGGCAGGAAGGAGGAATATGATCTTAAAATGAAGCGGGGTACGTTTTCCGCGTATAATAGAAAAGCAGAACGGCTTTACGTCCTTCCAGAAGGAATAAGAAATCCCCTTTTGGTCTAAAATAGTACATGTATCCGTATCAAAAAAATCCCTTCGGATACTTCCGTCAATGGAAAAGGTATTGAAGGTGGTAATGGAGGCCTCGACCATTTCAAAATGATCAAAGGTTTCTCCGATCAGAAGCTGGTTCATAAAATCTTTAACGTCGTTAATTTTTAATGCAAGCATTTTTTTACTCCTTTACAAACCTATTATAAGCTATTATAAATCAGAAGTGAAAAAAAGAACAGAGTTTTTATCATAAAAGTCTTTTCAAACAGGTATCTATGTGGTAATATATATGTGGTATTTAAAACTACATATAATGGAAAAGAGGACGAGATAATTGAGCTATAAGATTGTAATAGATAGTTGCGGAGAACTTTTGGAAGAATGGAAAGATGACGTACGGTTTGAATCTGTACCTCTGACACTGACAGTTGGGGGCGAGCATATCATCGACGACAGTACATTTAATCAGAAAGAATTTTTGCAGAAAGTGGCAGCCTGCCCGGATTGTCCGAAATCCGCATGTCCCTCTCCGGAACGTTATATGAAAGCCTTTGACTGTGAGGCGGATCATGTGTATGGAGTGACCCTTTCAGCAGCGTTAAGCGGTTCTTACAACAGTGCGGTTCTTGGCAGGAATCTTCTTTTGGAGGCGAAACCGGATAAAAAGGTATATGTCTTTAATTCCAGATCGGCCTCTATCGGCGAGACGCTGATCGGAATGAAGATCCAGGAGTGCGAGGAAGCGGGATGTTCCTTTGAAGAGGTTGTGGAAAAGGTGGAAGCTTATATCAGCGAACAGCATACGCATTTTGTTCTCGAAAATCTGGAAACACTGCGGAAGAACGGGCGTCTGAGTAAGGCGAAAGCTCTGGTAGCCAGCGCTCTGAAGATCAAGCCGGTGATGGAATCTACGGATGAGGGAGAGATCGCTCAGGCTGACCAGGCAAGAGGAATGAATAAGGCATTGATCAAAATGGTGGATCATATTGCGCAGAAAGCAACAGACAGTAAGAATAAGGTTCTGGCTATATCACACTGCAACTGTGAAGGAAGAGCGCAGATTTTAAAGGACGCCCTTCAGGAAAAGCTGAACCCCGCCCGTATTATTGTTCTGGATACCGCCGGGGTCAGCAGCATGTACGCCAATGACGGGGGCGTAATTGTTGTTATTTAAATTTTTATTTTTGTAGATGAGTATTCCTGTTTGTGATTTGCGTTCAATTTGGTTTGCCGCTGATTTGCGTTCAATTTGGTTTGCCGCTTTTCTTTTAAAAAAAATTATGCTATAATAAAAAACATGGATATGTGAAAGCAGATTAGAGCGTGTTTGAAAATTCATTCCCGCAATCTGCATCCCCCACTTTGTGGGATACATCTTGCAGAAAGCAATTTTCAAACACGCTCTAGCGTGCAGCAAAGCGGAATGAGAATAGCCGCTTTATCAGCCGCAGGCTCTGCAGCATGGATAATAATAAGTGAAAAATCCTCAAAATCAGCATAAAGGAGAATGTATTATGAGCCAGAAGAAAGTGGATGCTTATAAACAGCAGAAAGCAAACCGTGAAAAAATTATGAAAAAGGAAAAAAGGATCCTGATGGCAGAGAAGCTGGCGGCAGTAGTGGTATGTATAGCCGCAGTCTGCTGGATCGGGTATTCTGTCCATGATAAAGTAACAGCAGAGCAGGAAGCGGTAACTCAGGAGACAGTGATGGATACTTCTGCGTTGGATAATTATATAGCAGGCCTTAACGCAGAAACAGAAGAATAAGAATGATTGTTGGAATGAGAATAATTGTTACGAATAAAAATCCCCGGTAATCCGGGGATTTTTGTACTTCGTTGGATAAGTGATTCGACTTATAGATCTTCGACATTTATTCCCGTGTGCAAGAGCCAGACGGACATCCAAAGGACACCCTGACATTCTGGATGTGCTTACATGTCCATTTGGCGATTGCGGCGGGCGTTTGATTATAATTTAGTAACGTTAGCAGCCTGCATTCCGCGAGCGCCTTCGGTTAAATCATAAGTTACTGCCTGACCTTCGTCAAGAGATTTGAATCCTTCGCCGTTGATTGCAGAAAAATGTACAAATACATCAGCTCCGTCTTCTCCTGTGATGAAGCCATAGCCCTTTTCTGCGTTGAACCATTTTACAGTTCCTTTGTTCATGATGTTACCTCCATAAAAATAAAAAGTTAAAAGATATCTGACGATAAAAATCACCAGATTTTACAGACTATATCATGTAATATATAATCTCTAAAAACTAGTGATTTTATATTAAATAATGTAGGTTATGTCTCGATTATATATCCCGCACCCTGAAATGTCAAGGCTATTCTGAACTCTTTAACAAAAAAAATGAATTGGCTGAAGTGAAAAG
Source organism: Eubacteriales bacterium (assembly GCA_030524715.1). Lineage (GTDB taxonomy): Bacteria > Bacillota > Clostridia > Lachnospirales > Lachnospiraceae > Blautia_A. The sequence continues at coordinate 32,230 of JAUNGB010000064.1, forward strand.
TTAAATTCCACTCTGAAGGGGGTTAAGTGGAAAGCACTCTT